>JAILIQ010000193.1 GCA_024695205.1 Lachnospiraceae bacterium | reverse complement strand
AATCACACTCAACGGTAACAAGTGGGTGGTAGAAAACAAAATCAAAAGCGTTCGTGATGTTGCTGCAAAGGTAGGCTTTGATATTCCAAAGTACCTGCCTGAAAACCCGGTATCTACCTAAATGACCTGATAGTTGTGATAAGCAATGCCGGATTTTCTTTTTATATGATTGTAGATGGATCGCCGCTATATGGATGTGCGAGAACATACTCTTCGGCTTCCTGGTTGATCTGTTCAGGCGTCTTCTGATCAAAATGCTGCCTTTGCCATAGTGTGTAGTCGAAATTATCACTTTTTACAAGGGAAATGAACTCCTCTGTATCAACTGTACCAAGTATGTCACGCAAAGCCTTGATGCCTCGACTGTATAGATCGAGTTTGTTTACGGATAAGGAATTCTGCATAGTCAACATTTCGTATCCTCCATTATGTATCATCATCGCAACTGTCCAGAACCTTATTCTGAACAGTTACTCATCATCTTCTTTAATAAAGAAATCGACAGGGTTAATTAGCTTAACCTTATCAGTCTGATATTTTAGCATCCGAACATCTGTGGAGATCAGATAGTCAGCATGAGAAAGAATGGCCGCAGCTATATGACAGGCATCCTTATATTTTATGCCAGTTTTCATGATTTCACCAGCATTTTGAACAATACTATCCTTGTTTGCCAAACTGACATAAACGGAAGAGTTGTTATTTATGAAGTCAGTAATCAGAGATGCCTTATCCTAATCGGGATTCTCGCCGCATTCATATAGGGACATATATGATGAGGCCAGTTCGATCTGCTTTTCCTTGATCAGACGTTGGATTTTCAGCTTGGCCTGTGTCTCCAGCTGTATTTTTGTCTGTGATTGATCATCGTAGGGACGATTGTAGGCACAATTATCTAAATACACACGTACCTTTTTTTGAACGGTATTCAGACTTTCAGCAGTATTTATATGGCTATTTTCTCCCATTTCGTCAATCTCCTTACTTATCCTAATTATAAGCAGAAATCCGAGGTTTATCAACAAAAATAATCTCGGACATATAGTTTTCTCCGTTATTAATAGTTGAAACAGAAACGTGGACAGAATGTGAGGGAAAACGTCATGGCAGAGGAAATGACCGTTATAGGAGCAGAAAGCGGTTCGGATTTAAGGCAGGAACTTAACATATCCCTTTCGGAAGCCGACATTGATGAGATTCTTGGGAGAGAAAGTGACGGGGGAGAGCATGCAGAGCAGTTAGCCGATGATGAAGAGGATGCTTTAAATGAGGAGCCGGTTTTTCCGAATACGGATTTACAAGGAGCCGAAAAGAGCAGGAGGAAAAAGAAAGACCGCAAAAGACGCCGCGAAAGGGAGAGGAACGAAGAAACCTGTCCAATCGAAAACTTCACAGTATAAGAATGGGGAGGGTATAGATCGAATTATCGGGGATAACACAGAGCCTGAAAAGCTGTACAAGCTTCCGCCGATGACGGAAAGCTATGATTCGAGAGCCATGGAACCGCATGAGGAATCGGGACAGCTTGGAAACTCGGGGCAGGGCTGGGTATCTCCAGATGAACGCAATTCAGGCATCCTGCATCAGGCACCGGCCGGCACGGAGACAGGGATTTCCCTGGAAACGGTTGCAAATCCGTCCGCTTTCTTCTGGAAGATAACGGGTAATGATATCCGGGAGAACATGGAGAGAGCCGGGGAGCATATGGAAAGCTCCTTCCGGAAGATGCTTTTGCAGGATGAGAACGAGGCAGGGCGCGGATACTCCGCCATGAAGAATCATTTCATGTACCAGTGGGGGCAGATCCTTATAGAAGGGAACTGATGCAGATGGCTGTATCAGTTCTTTTTGTGTGATAAAGCCATCATTAGCGAAAATCAAAAAAATGATGTTTTTGACAAAGGTGAAACCGTCAAAAACGTGTACTTTTTCGTTTGCAATATTTTCAAGGCATTTCAAGTATAAGTTTCCCATTCTGCCGGACTATAGATTTCCGGCAGACTGGTTAACATCCTTTCTTGGGCGACCACGAGGTCGCTTGGGTTTAGGCTCCGCCTGATCCTTGGGTTTGGGCTTCCGCCCGCGCTTCTTAGGCTCGGGCTTAGGAACAGGTTT
>JAILIQ010000123.1 GCA_024695205.1 Lachnospiraceae bacterium | reverse complement strand
CAGACCGTCAAACACCTGAGAAATACCCTTAACCGCTACACTTCTCTTACAATAACCGATATAACCGACCTAATCCCCGAATTTATTTACTACATAAGGTGGATAGATTATATTGAAGATCAGCTCGGGAAGGGCTTTGCCTTTTCAAAGAGCACACCCGTAAGCAAAGGGATAGATGCGCATATAACAGGTATTTACAACTTAAAGCTCCTCGATGAGAATATTTCAAGCAGCGACATTGTCACAAATGATCTCGATTTTTCCGATGAACACTGTCTCTATATCCTGACAGGAGCCAACCGCGGCGGCAAGACTACCATCACTCAGGCCGTGGGACAGGCTTTTCTGCTTGCCCAGGGCGGCATCTATATACCCGGGACATCCTTTGAATATTCACCGGTCGACTGTATCTACACCCATTTCCCGGCCGATGAGGATAAAACCCTCGACCTCGGACGGCTGGGGGAGGAATGTAAACGATTCAGGGAAATATATGATAATGCGACGGACAAAAGTCTGATCCTTTTGAACGAGACCTTCTCGACCACTTCATTTGAAGAGGGCTACTATATCGCAAAAGACTGTGAAAAGGCCATCCTGCTTAAAGGCACGAGAACCATTTACAATACGCACATGCATAAACTTGCAGCCGAAACGGACGAATTAAATGCCGCTTCTCCGTTAAGAAAAGCGGCATCAATAGTCATGCGTACCGGTCAGAAAGGCGAGCGTTCCTATAAAGTCGAACTGGCTCCTCCCGAAGGCATGTCCTTTGCAAGGGATATTGCCGAAAAGTACGGTGTCACCTACGAAATGCTGACCGAATGACCTTCCGGTCGATCGATGTTTGTTTTTTTCTTCTGTCTGGGATCGACAACCTTTAAGATCTTTGACATCGCAAATGTAATGATCCATGCAAGGATAAAGTAGATCACCGTTGCCTGAGGAAATATGAACTTAAAGAAGCTCATGGTCTGAAATGTTCCTTGTCCACAGCCTCGTACAGGTCTTTGCCCATGAGTCTTTCAAAATATTCTTTCAGTTCCAGATTGGTGTCCCATTTGGCCCGGTCATAACTGCCATAGCGGTTCTTTACATCAGTCATCCTGCCGATTATATCCATAACCCCCTCGGAACCCGAGATCGCATCGCACAGCTGGATCAGCCGATCATAGTCATCGAACCGGACTTCCTGCAGTTTTGTTACGATCAGTTCCGTCTCCTGCGGAGTCGTATCGCGGTTTCCGATATATCCGTCAATATCCTTCCCGTTGAAGGAATGTGTCAGGCATATGCGTGCCGCATCATCATATCCGAGAGACATCATGTAGGAATATCCGTCCGAAACATGGCCTAAGTGACGTTTTCCGAATTTCCTTCCTATATCGTGTAAAAGACCGAGCACATACGCCTTCTCGGGATCCATTCCTGAATTCACTGCGATCATTTCCGCACAGTGAGCGACTGTCCTGCTGTGATCTCCCCACGGACCCGGATTACAGCTTTCCGCTTCCCTTAAGATCTCCGTCGCAGTCTTTCTGTCCGGGTATTTCCCGGCCTGTTTTTTCGCCTTCGGCTCTTTATTCTGTTTGTTTTTGCCGGCAGCTTTCACAGATTTATTCTTATTGATCCCCGCAAGATCATTGAGCACTTCACCGGCTATGATAAGCCCGGCCACCGAAGGCACAAATGCCGTTGAACCGGGTATATCCCTCCTCTCGGTACATTTTCTCGCCGTTCCGGGAGGACAGATGCAATGCTGTCTGCAGCTTATTGACATATCCTCAAGAGGTCTTACGGGCTTTTCCTTTGAATATACAACCTTAAGTGAGTCAATTCCCCTCTTCCTGCATTCATGCCGCATTACCTTCGCCAGCGGGCAGATCGTGGTCTCGTAAATATCGGCAACCTCAAACATAGAAGCATTCAGTTTGTTTCCTGCTCCCATGCAGGAAATGACCGGTATCGCATCCTTTTTGGCCTTTTCTATGATGGCAAGCTTTCCCGTGACCGTGTCGATTGCATCGACAACATAGTCATATTCACGGAAATCAAACATTCCTTCAGTCTCGGGCAGGAAGAAGGTCCGGTAAGTCCTGACTTCGCAGTTGGGATTAATATCCAGTACACGTTCCCGGGCCACATCCACCTTATATTTACCGACCGTTTTCTTCGTGGCGAGTATCTGGCGGTTGATATTTGTCAGACAGACCCTGTCATCATCTATAAGATCGAGTGCCCCTATCCCGCTTCTTGCAAGAGCTTCAACGACATAGCCCCCCACTCCGCCTATTCCGAAAACCGCAACGCGCGAAGCCGCAAACTTTTCCATGATCTCTGCCCCATATAATAATTGTGTCCTTGAAAACTGATTAAGCATTTTGAGTCCAATCCTCCCGAGAGCCTTATTACTGGTCTGCTGTTGTATTGTCACGGATCAGTCAGACCATCATTCCTACAGGAGCATATAATAGCCCGGGATATTTTGTCAATAGAGTGTAAGATTATCATACCGGGTAATTGGGAAAAGTTCACAAAATAAGAACCCGGATCCGATTAATTTTATTGATAATAACCTATTGACATACTGTGTTGGTAGGCGTATCGTATAGGCATAAGGTTTGAGACCTTTGATCCTTCTGAAAGGAGAATGACTA
>JAILIQ010000052.1 GCA_024695205.1 Lachnospiraceae bacterium | reverse complement strand
ACTGAAATATTGTTATATTTCTCTGCATATTGATCAGCGATGAAACCGGACCTGTCGGTTGAACCGTCATCCACGATCACAATTTCCACACCGTCCATGCCCTGTTTTAAAACGCTCTCTATCGCATTCGGAAGATATTTCTCATTATTGTATACAGCTATAATAAAGCTTATCATTACTTTGCCATTACTCATTCCCGGATTGTTTCCTTTCTGCCCGTAGTCAATCTAATTCTCTATTCTGCTCCATAGTTTTCTGTTATCGTTTATTTTCTTCTCTCTCTTGCTCTCACCGGAAAAGCTCCATCCGAAATTGTCATAGTGAACACAATAAGTATTCTCGGTTTTATCGTATTGTTGGAACAACACAAAATCGAGCGGCATAAAAAAGTCCTTTGGAAAAACAGCGGTTCCTTCCTTTAGGAGCTGCCCTCTTCCATTCATTTTGATACCCGCCTCCGCTAATGTCTTTCTCATTAACGTAGGTTGAAACCATTTCGAAAACCCTTTTCTGTCTTCGGGAACGGAAATACCATCATACACTCTCAGCATTTTGCCAACCAGCCCGTTGTTCTTTTCTGCTCCCATAACAGCCAGGTCTATCAGTATATGATTCGAAAAAGACAGGATCGCGCTGTTTCCAAGCAAAGGATCAAATGGTTGAAACACCTCGACATCCATGTCCAGGTATAGTCCGCCATACTGATGCAGCACATCAAGTCTTGCATAATCAGAGGCAAAAGCCCAGGCTTCCAGTTCTATGGCGCGCTCTAAAAACGGGTGTTTGTGCCAGTCGTAATTGTTTTTATTCCATTCTATGATCTCATAGTCCGGCAGGTTCTTATACCAGGAATCCACGCATTTTTTGTATAAATCCGGCTTTTCATCACCGCTAAACCAAAACCCGTGTATGGTTTTGGGAATTCTTTTCTCCGTAACATTTGTGACCTCTTTAAGCCACTCATCCTCCCAAGAATCGCGTGTCACATGCTGCATAAAAGGTAATGAATAGCAGCGTATGCCATCGTTCAGTTTCATTTCCTCCAGTTGGCAGAACATTTCATACTGGTAGATCGGGCTGGTCAGGACAACAATGCACTCCTGCTCTTCTTTCAGCTTATCGACCGGATAAACATTCAGGCACTTCCCGGATATGACCACATCACCGCAGGGCGCATTGTCGATCACATACGCGAACTGATCTTTTAATTCTTCGAATTCCGTATATTCTATCTGTTTCAGCCAGCTGCCGCAGCCAAAAAAGACAATTCTTTTCGTCTCAAAAACTTCTTTTATGCTGTTAAGCGAACAATTATATAGCTTCATTATTTAGATTAAGTTCCCCATTGCAGTAGTTAATGTGTCTACAGAGCGTCTGCCTGTTGTTTTACCCGTTCCAGATCTTCTTCTGTATCTACTTCACCCCAGAACCTTCCGTTTGTTGCAACGGTGATGATCCTGTATTGCTTTCTGTTTATCAATTCCTGAATGGCTCCCTCAAAGTATTCCTTAAACTGTTTTTCCTTCATCAGTTTTTTTGCAGCTTCCTTAACCCTGACGACAGCGCTGTCCTTTATCTTGCATATACCGATAAATTCACCTTCCCCTTTACTGCAGTCGATTTCCTTACTGATCTCGATCACTTCTCCATCCTTTGTCAGAACCTTCATTGCCTCTTCATCGCATGGCCTAAAATCGACCGGAAGGACCATGTCGCCTTCTTTTTCAAGCATATCCTTGAAGATCCCGTAGTCGCACACCGTATCAGCATGAAGAAATACGGTTTCTTCATCATCTTTTAATGCTCCCATTCCCATAAAAAAGGATCCCAGAACATTCATCATTTCATAGAAGGGATTATAAATGAGTTCGATGTTGGCATTTCCTTTGAAATGCTCCTCAAACATTTCATTTTTATACCCCGTGACGATCTTAATGTCCTTAATTCCGAACGCATGAAGCATCTTGATGTTGTGGTCTATCAGACTTTCCCCGTTTACTTCCAGGAATGATTTGGGTCTGTCATCTGTTAAATTTCCGAGTCTGCTGCCTCTGCCGGCAGCCATGATAATCGCCTGCATTCCATTATTCTCCCATTGATTCTTCGTATATTTTTATCAAGATGTCAGGTGTTTCTGACAAGATATCGCTTTTTAGATTCCCTCTGACTTGTGGAGCTAACTCCTCCGCGGATTGCTTGACTCCCAATCCCTTTAACGAATATCCGATTCCAAGCTTGTTCTTTAAAAAACCATAAAAAATCTTCCTTACCTCACGACCATCTGTCGGAATATCGTCAGCCGGGTACCCCAGGTATGAAAAGACTTCCTGCACTTTATCCCGGTTTACTTCAAATTCTCTTCCTATCCAGGCAGGAAATAGTGCGGCAAGCCCTGCCCCATGGGAAGTATCCGTCAGCGCTCCAATCGGATACTGCATACGGTGCGGAAGACAATTCCCCGTCCTGTAAAGGTTGATGCCCATTAACATTGAGGCAAATAACATTTTTTCACGGGCTTCTTTTTCCGATGGATCGATATCGCCCTCTGTTATGCCTTCTCTGCTTTCTATAAAGCGCTTCAGCAGCGGGAGACTTTCGCCCACAATGGAAATGGCTCTTGCGGATAACATTTCACTATACAAATCTGCTTTTCTGCTCAAAAAACTCTCAACCGCATGCGCCAGAACGTCAAATCCCGTCTCCATAGTTGTCTTAAGCGGGACCGTGTACGTAAGTTCAGGATCGACAATAGCTACTTTAGGCGCCAGGCATGCTCCGCGAATACCGTCTTTTACCCCTTGAGCGGAGTCGGTAAGAATGGCCGCCTTGCTTAACTCGCTTCCGGTCCCGGCTGTTGTGGGCACTGCGATGATCGGCAATGTATTTTCCGGCAGCTCTTTTGATGTACCAAAATATGCGCCAATATCTTCCTCGCTCACAGCCGCAACAGCCACAGCTTTTGCCAGATCCATCACGCTCCCGCCGCCGATGGCGATGATCGTATGAACATTCTTTTCCCAGGCTTGTTTAGCCGCCTCCCTCACATCATCGAGTCGAGGATTGCTGTGCGGGTTCCTATAATCTGTAACGATCGCATCCGGGTTAACACTGCTGATCCATGTATGCATCTTTTCGGCATTTACCGCCGAAGCCTCCGAGCAGCCGCACACAAGCAAAATATGACCATTTATCCGACTTTTCTCGCTCAGCAGGGCATCCAACACGCAATTGTTGCCGAAGTAGACTTTTGTGGGTAATTCAATCTTAAAATTATTCATAGATTCTCTATTTGCACTTCCCTCATTCTACCCAGTTCTTTTACAAGCTCCATTCTTTTGGCAAACTGCGGTTGCAATGCTTCATATGTCGATTTATATAATTCATATATCTTCTTATACTTTTCATGATTGTTCATATCGGGCTTTATGATCATCCTGATATGAGCAAAATACGGAGCCGCCTCACCGATGTTTTTATATACCCCTGCGCCAACCAGAGCCATGATCGCTGCACCGGTTGACGTGGTTTCAAACTCCTGCAGCACCTTAACATCGATGCCGAGAATATCTGCCTTGATTTGAGACACAAGATTTAATCTGGCCAATCCGCCGGAAAGTCTGACGCTTTTTACGTGAACCCCTGTTTCCCCTATAGCTTCCAGCATATTGCAATCAATAAATCCCGTACTTTCGAATATTGCTCTTGTCATATCCTTTCTGGTATGCATTCTCTCCAGTCCGAAAAAAACGCCTCGGGCATCATCGTCCCATAAAGGAGCTCTTTCCCCCAAAAGATAGGGCAGGAATATCAGCCCCCGGGAACCGACTTCGGATTCGCCCGCTTCCTTCTCCATAACCTCATAAGGATAGTCCTCATGCATATAGTAGCACTGTTTAGCCCATTCTATGAGTCCGCCACCAAGATTATTTGAGCCTCCTACAATATTAGTGTTTTCACTGATATAAGGTGTAACATATATCTTCAAATCGTCTCTTTTGGGGATGTTTCCGGAGTATAATGCTCTGAAAACAGTAACCGTTCCGGAGACGTCACTTGCTTCATTGTCCTCTGATACTCCGCTGCCGAAGAAGGAACAGATGGCATCATATGAGGTGACGATCACTCTGCAGTCAGTAGATAATTTTGTAGATTCCGCAGTTTGTCCCGTAATAGTGCCTATATCAGAACCTGTGTTGACCACTTCAGGCAAGGAACTTTCACTAATACCAATCTTATCCAATAACACCTTCGGATAATCTCCTATATATCCGGTACCATAAAGTCCGTTTGTGATGCCATCCGGTTCTTTCCTGCGGCTTAATATATAGTGAAATTTCAGTCCATTTAGATAATCCGTTACAATTTTCCCCGTAAGTCTGTAAATCAGAAAATCATTTGACGACACGAAAAAAACTGTCTTTTCAAATGCTTCCGGTTCATGTTTTTTGATCCAAAGTATCTTTGGAAGCATCAGACTTGAGGCGCAGGGAAGAGAAGTAGTCTCCAAAACCGATCTGAATTCTTCCCAACCGTTGATTTCTCTGCTTTCATCCTCTGCTCTCTTATCGGAAACCATAATGGCCGGGCGGAGAACCCCGCCATCGCTATCAAGGCAGACCAGAGAGGAGGCGGATGTTGTTACGGTGATAAAATCCACATGCCGAACCCTGGCATTTTTGATCGCCGTTCCTATTACGATCTGCGCTTTATCCCACCACTCATTGGGATCCTGCTCTACACGCTTATCATCTATCGCTGTGACGATAGGCAGGGCATATGAACCTAGCTTTTCTCCGTTCTCAAGAAATATGATGGCGCGAATGCTTTTCATGCCCATATTCAGAACAAGTACATTTTTCATCCTAATACCTCTGAATCTCCTAAAGATTTTCTGTCAGCATCAGTTTTGCTTTAGCGGTTTCCTTCACGCTTCTAAATATGCATTCTTCAACTGCTGTAGTCTGAAATCCCTTTTCCCGGATCAGGTCTTTTTCCTTCGCTTCGAGTATGCCCTGTCTGTATGCCAGTTTTAGATCCGTCGAAATATTGATCTTTTTGACATTCTGAATCGTCATCAGCTTTATCAGCACATCGTCTGATAGTCCGCTTCCGCCGTGTACCACAAACGGCTTTCCATACCTTTCTGTCGTGTACTCGACCAAATTGTAATGAAGATCGGGAGTTCCTTCATAGATACCATGTGCATTCCCGAATGCTACCGCAATAAGATCAACGTTTGTTTGCTCCATAAAGGTATCAATCGCATGCTCGGTGGCAATATTCCCTTCCCGGCTTCCGACATTATCCTCCACCCCCTGAACACGACCTATTTCCGCCTCAATGAGACAGTCGCTCCCCTGGACATATTCCGTTATTTGCTTTACCACTTCAATATTCTCTTTCAGATTACGATCCGAATAATCCAGCATAACTGAATCCCAGCCACAATCAACCGCATTTTTCAACATTTGGACATCTGTGCAATGGTCCAGATGAAGCCATGCTCTGATTCCCTGATTATCACTAAACTGAGTCACAAAGGAGCGGAATTCTTTGTGCGGAAGTTTTTTATATGTACTCATAGAGGTCTGGAGAATTACTTTTCCCGTTGTTTCCTTTGCCGCCTCCATGACTGCCATTGCGGACTCAAAATCCCAGATGTTGAAAGCAAACAAAACATCCTTTGACCCGTCATAAACCTTCATACAGAACCTGCTCTTTCTTCTATAACATCCGCAACCCTTACGCTTGCTTTTCCGTCTTCTTTCAATTCTATTTCTTTGAATAGTTGATCAAGTCTTTCCCGATATCCTGTCTCGTTGAATTCTATGATCTTCTGGGCCAATTCTTCATCTGTTCTCGCATACAGAAACGGAAGATCATCAAGATTCCAAAGTAATTTTCCCCGCTCATCAATATAATCCTCCAAATCATAAACATATAAAAACACCGGGATTTTCATAAAACTTGCATCAAAGGACGATGCCGAATAATCCGACAAGAATGCATCGCATGCTGCCAGCGTTTCAAACATGTCATCTTCACCACTCACGTCAATGACGTTTGTGTACATTTGTTTTCCGGCACTTATTTTTCTTGCGGTAAGCTGGGGATGGAGCCTCAAAAAGATAAACCATTCCCCGCCAAACCGCTTCTCCAATGCCTTGCTCAGGCTTTCAAAATCCGGCATTTGATTGTTTTTTTCAATTTGCCTGTCAGTACTTTGGCTTCCACTGCGAAATGTCGGCGCATACATCATAATTTTGGTGTCCCGATCCAGATGATACTTTTCTCTGATTCTTATCCTAAGATCATTGTCCCTATTGATAAGAATATCATCTCGCGGAGAGCCTAAACGCATTGTGCTCCCCTCATAAACCAGTCCCTTTTTGACTACAATCCTCTCTTGCCAATCACTGTCCGTCAATACCAAATCTGCAAGTTCAGAGTCATGTTTGCTTACCAAATATGCAATCCTCGAAAAGGAAGCGCCTCTAAGCAACCCAATTGGTTTAATCATCAAATCAGCATGAAAGGTCTGGATATAAAACTGATTCCTGCGTTTTCTGCACTCCAATTGTTTTCTACTGTTATCCACCCAGGTTCCGGCCGTAGTCAGCTCGAACGCCCTATTCAACAGCGTATTCCTTACTACTCTAACATCTCCTGGAAATGGCTTTGTTACATCATCGACCAGCCAGACCAGATCATATGTTTTTTGATGATTCTTCCGAAGTATTTCATTTCTCTTTCGAAATTCCTCGCATATATACTTCGGGTTGCATCCATAACCCACCGTTCCTTCTATATTACAAAAGACTATTTTCTTTTTGTTGACGGGAAATAGCCGGAAAGCATAGAATAGAACACTTTGTATGACCGATTTACGAAGTCGTTTTTTTATATACTTATCTTCCGCTTTCATTATCCCATTCTCCGAAATAAAAAAGAGCGGCTTGCACCACAGAATTGTTTGTCATATAGCAAACATATCCTTCGTCGCACGCCCCTCCTTGATGATTGATTATTTTTCTGGCCTTTTCCTGCAAAAGAAGTAAACTCTGCACCAAAAGTGCAGAGTTGCGCTCCTTAAATACTCTTGTCACATCCTTGCTGCAGCTTTCAGATGAAGTTCTTGAAAAACGCTTTGTTTATAACATAAATTCTATATATATATCGGTTTTATTGTACCATTATTTTAGAAGCTTAGGAAGATGAATTTTCCCCAGAGTACGATTTCTCGTTCCCCCATATT
>JAILIQ010000147.1 GCA_024695205.1 Lachnospiraceae bacterium | reverse complement strand
ACGGCATGTGCTTCGTCCGGAAGCACCGGAGGGAGTGGAGAAGGGGCAGACCGTGAGGTTCTGTTTCAGGTTTCATTGCTTCAGGGTTTAACCTTCGGTGATTATCATGGCAGTATTACTGCCGGAGAACTTAAACAGAAGCAGACCGGCATGCCCGGTGTCAAAGATTATATACTGTTACAGACAAAACCCCTGTTAAAACAGGATGGATGAATGCAGGACGTTAACATTTAGCATATCCCCGTACACCTTCCGGGTTAATTCGATGCAGTAATCCCGGCTAAATGAACCGTCCTGTTTTCTGATCTCGTTTTCCGAGGCAAGTTCTTCGGTGTACTCTTCTATCGGATAGACTGTCACGTTTCTGTCTCCCGAACGGACATGACACACATAACTTCGAACGGAATAATCATCTATTGAGACTTCTCCGTTTTCTTTTCGGCTGATATTGATATCCGCCATACCGCCCACCATACGGTTAGCTACACCCTGACCTGTACCCGAGGTCCAGTTCACAAAATTTCCCAGAGAATAATAAACAGGCATATCACCGGAGCCATGATTATTCGAGACAATATCAGGATCATCATCATCAAAAAATATCACCGGTTCGATCACATGCGGATGAGTTCCGATCACAATATCTGCCCCGTGTTCCCTGAATATATCCGTCCATTTTTTCTGATCGGCATTTATATCGAGGCTGTATTCCGTACCCCAATGCGGACAAACAATGGTGAAGTCTGCCTCATTTTCGGCAAGATCAAGCTGCGAGATCACTCTTTCCTTATCGAGCATGCTTACGGCATAAGGCATATCGGCGGGAGCTGCAATACCGTTTGTACCGTATGTGTAATTGAGCACCGCAACCCTGATACCTTTGCGCTCTATTATCGGAATGCACTCTGCCGAAGCCTCCTGTGCGTTGTCGTAGATGCCGGTGACAAGAATATCCGGATATGTATTTTTCCAGTAATTCAGGCAGTTAATGATCCCGTTTTTTCCTTTATCCAAAGCATGATTTGTAGCGTGACAAACAACATCGAATCCTGCATTATACAGAGCATCGCTTATTTCATAGGGAGCATTGAAGGCAGGATACCCGGATATGCCGAGTTCTTCACCTCCTACAATTACTTCCTGGTTTACAATGGCAATATCAGCCCTGCTTATTACATCTTTGCTGTGATCAAAAATGAAATCAAAATCATACGCTCCTGTCTCATCATTTTTTGCGGCTTCTTCAACAGGAGTATGTAAAAGAATATCCCCGACCATGATTATATTCAGGGATTGTACATATTTCATATCCCCTTTCTCCGGCGGTGTTTTTTCTTCTGATGATTCTTCGATCACGGCAGCATTCTTTTCTGAATCTTCAAATGATCCTGATACCGATCGCGATGTGTTCTCCTGAATCATCGTTTTCGTTTTCCCACTGTTGCCACATCCCGTTAAGAGGATCAGGCATAATATTATAAGTATGTTTTTATTTTTTAACATTGCAGTATGATCCTTACAACCTCATATCAAAAGCCTTTTTTGAATTTCCGTTAAACCCTTTGGATTCATAAAAATGATGTGCCTCTTTTTTTGCTCCTGTTAAAAATTTTTTTTATTGTATCAAAGAAAAACAGATGAAAAAAGAGAAAGGTGAAGAGTTACAGTATCTTGATGTTTGCGACGCAATCATCTAAAATACTAAGGTATAAGGCAGACGGTCTGTTACAAGGAGAATGTTTTGGAAACTATTTAAGGGCAGAAAACGGAAAATGTCATACTGCATCGCCTGTTCAAAAAGGGTGAGCGTTCATACGCATTTTCCGATATCTCAAAAGCAATCGGACCGATGGTGGATCTGGCATTCGTGAGTCTGTTTTTCGGTCCCATCGGTGTAACGGTCATCGGATATGTGGGTCCGCTGATCACGCTCTATGAACTTGTAGGGACCGGAATCAGCAGCGGCGCGCGTAACAGGGTGTCATCTTTGATAGGAGCCGGACGTCTGGAGGAAGCAAATCAGGTTTATTCCAGCTCAGTCATCCTCGGGACAGGTATATCGATGCTGTTGACTGTACTCACACTTGTTTTCTGTAACGGAGTCTGTCAGATCTTGGGTGCAAGAGGACCTGCAGTTCATGAAATGACCATGCAGTATTTGTACGGTTATGTCATCGGAATCCCGTTTTTTTCACTGACAAGAATATTGAAGCTTTATCTGGAAATGTCCGGACTGTATGCGAACCGGGGTTTTGCGGACGAAAAAGAGCACAGAGTCAATGTCAGACTGGTAGCAAAGGACGAAGATCTGATGATACGAATGCGAGATGACTTTGAGTCAGTCAATATCACCGATATTTACAAAAAGGACATGGAAGAAAAGGAAGCACGGAAGATACGGGACTGGCGATAGTCATGAGGATGACAAAGGATGTGAAATATGCTGCGGCATTTGGAGCAAATAATCTGATCATAAGGGTTTGAGAGGATATAAAATGGATATACAGATCTTACTTCTTTTACAACAGTTTCGAGACGGGGCCGGCAGTATCTTTGCCGATTTTCTGGCCAAGATGACTTTTCTTGCAGAAATAAATACGGTGCTGGTCATCATGGCAGTTATTTACTGGTGTGTCAGCAAAGAGATCGGAACCTATCTTTTGATGGGATGGAGCGGAAACCGTCTGGTAAACGGGCTGCTGAAGGTCAGCGTGTGCGCATACCGCCCCTGGATTAGGGACTCGCGGATCATTCCTTATAAAGACTTGATGAAAACGGCTACAGGATATTCGTTTCCGAGCGGCCATACAACGAATGCGGCAACTCTGTACGGAGGAGCTGCTATAAGAAAAGATATTCCCAGGACTGTACGGATCATTCTTGCGTGTATTCTTGCACTTGTTGCGTTCAGCCGGATATATCTCGGAGTTCATACACCCCAGGATATACTGGCGGGCACGGTTTTCGGACTTTTGATCATGTGGCTTACGTTAAAGCTTATGGCATGGGTTGATTCCCACCCGGAAAAAGATTGGATCGTTGCATGCGCAGGTATTGCCGCAGCCGGTGCCATAGCAATCTATGCTGCATTTAAGTCTTATCCTGTTGATTATGATAATGCCGGAAATATTATCGTAGACGGCGCAAAAATGGCAGTGGATACATACAAAAACGTCGGATTGTGTGCGGCGTTTTTGACAGGCTGGATACTTGAAAGACGTTATGTGAGATTTTCAACCGATATTTCAAACACCGAAAAACTTGCCAGACTTGTCATCGGATTACCGGGTTATTATGCGGTAAGCCTGATACTTGCACCTTCGCTCAGGGAATGGATCCCAGGACCGGCCGGTGTCATCACGGCTTATTTTATTCAGATGTTTTTCGTATCCTTCATCTTCCCCTGGTGTGTAAAACTGACTGAAAATGCAGATAGTCCTTCTGCTAAAACGCATCGTGTGTGGATCACGGTGATATCGCTGGTATTGATAGCAGCCCTGCTTGTACCCGGAATCGTTTTCCCTGCGGAAAAGGAAAGTACCGCACAGACGGACAATGCAGGATCTTCAGATGATCTTACAGCTGCAGGGAATCTTTCGCGAGACGGTTATGAGCTGGAGCAGGTTGTAGTTCTGAGCAGGCACAATATCCGTGCACCGTTAAGCGGTAAGGGGTCTGTATTGCAGTCACTCACTCCGCATGAATGGTTTGCATGGTCTTCAAATGCGAGTGAACTTTCACTTCGCGGCGGGGTTCTTGAAACTGAGATGGGTCAGTATTTCAGGAAATGGCTTGAATCTGAAGGACTATTCCCGGAAAACTACCATCCCGAAGAAGGTGAGGTACGGATCTATGCCAATTCCAAGCAGCGTACGATAGCAACATCGGAATACTTTGTCTCGGGCCTTCTGCCGACGGCCAATATATCTATAGAAACTCACGGGGAATATGACAAGATGAATCCGGTGTTCAATCCGCAGCTGACCTTCGTTTCACCGGAATATGCAAAAGACGCAACAGATCAGATATGGGAGTTTTATACTGATGATGTGAACGAACTTGCGGACAACTTCGAACTTTTGACCGAAGTTGTTGACATGGAGGATTCGGAAGCATGGAAGAAAGGCGAAGTTAAAGGACTGCGGGTGGATGATACGGATATAATCCTGAATGTTGACTGTGAACCTGAAATGACAGGATCCTTAAAGAACGCCTGCTCGTTAAGTGATGCGCTGATATTGCAGTATTATGAGGAATCGGATCCTGTAAAGGCGGCCTTCGGACATGAGCTGAGTGATGAGCAGTGGAAGCAGATATCCGAGATAAAGGATGTATACGGAGATGTCCTGTTTACGGCGCCTCTTATTGCACCAAACGTTGCCCACCCTCTTTTAGAGGAGATAAGGTCTGAATTAACCACTAAGGGCAGGGTGTTTACCTTCCTTTGCGGACATGACTCCAATATAGGCAGCGTTCTGGCTGCGCTCGGGGCAGACGATTATGAACTTCCCGATACTATCGAGGGAAAGACGCCTATCGGCAGCAAGATTGTATTCTGCAGATGGCGCGGTACAGACGGAAAGATCTACTGTACAGTCGATATGGTATATCAGACAACAAAGCAGCTGCAGGGCACGCCGCTTTTAGATCTTGAAAATCATCCATGCATTGTCCCCCTGCATTTTTCGAGCCTTACCGCAAACGACGACGGAATGTATGAAGAGCAGGAGCTGCTCGATCTGTTTGAAAAAAGCATAGCGGAATATGACCGGATAGTTGAGGATTATACATCGGAAGATGAAGCGGAAGATGCGGCATAACATTGACGTGATAAAGCCGGTGACAAAGATAATCTTTGTCACCGGCTTTTTTATGTTTGCGCGCCATGGGCGCGCTCTAACGGGTGAAAGTCCCGAGTACGCGTAGGCAACGACGAAGTACATAGCTGAACAGCAAGGGTGTCCATCGTGAGGTGGAATCTGAAGGAAGCTGTAGGCA
>JAILIQ010000146.1 GCA_024695205.1 Lachnospiraceae bacterium | reverse complement strand
TATGGAGTCTTCACCTATTTCCACATAAACATCTCCTGACTTTCCATCACTGTTGATGGCACCGTCAAAAGTTGATCCCTCTTTCAGATAAAAATTCAGAGTAGAAATATCATCTACTATAATATCTCCGTCTATAGTCTGGGATGTAGCATATAGATTTACATTTCCGCCGTTCGAGCCCTCATTTCCCCAGCCTGCAGCTCCTGCTTTAAGGAATATTCCGTTTCCCCGGGAATTGTCGATCTCAGCTTTATTGAGTGTAATGTCGGCAGAAGTATTATTTACAAAGAAAACCTCACCGTTCTTGTTGATGAGCTCTCCTCCGTTCATGGTAAATGACGCAAGCCCCTCGTCCGCATCACCTGACATGGATTGATAGATCATAACCGCGTTGAAATCATCTGAATTTTTGCTGTTATGCTGATTATGATCAGCTGTCAGGGTGACATCATTGAGAGTAACTGAATTCTTGCCCTCTACTACCACTCCTTCTGAAGTTGTAGAGGTAAGGCTCGCATTATTTACGATAATATCTGCGGTTGAATATATCGCAGGAGAGCCCTTCCCATCTGTAGTATAGCTTCCTCCTGTCACATTAACTGTTCCGCCGCCCCTGTCAGATCTGATAGCAGCGGACGAATTTCCCGTCGTATGGATCGTCAGATCGGAAGCGTTCATCGTGCCCCCGCCTGTAGTCATTAGTCCTCCGGAACAGTTGCCCGTGGTATTTATAACCGAGTCGTATATGTTAACCGTAGTGCCGTCTCCATAACTGAATACAGCATTTGCATGTGTCCCGTCAGTTTCGATATCCATGTCGGATAAATTCAGCTCTGCTCCATTCGTTGCAAATATCGCTGCATTCTCGCCATAAAAGTCAGCCTCATCTCCGTCTGCCTCTCCGGATTTTATAACCTTTGTGTTTCTGTAGGAAAGATTTTCTCCATCAGCGGTTATCGCATGTCCTCCGTCTTCGGAATTGATGATCTCCTCCATCTGTGATGTATCGGCCGGGCTTTTCACATCCTTTACAGCTTCATCCTCCGTTCTGACAGTTGAAGTCTTAGCGGCATCTTCTGTTAAATCTTCATTATTTGCAGAGGAAGCACATCCTGTCATTGATATCAGCACTGCCGCCAGGATCAGTCCTGTGTATTTCCTGATAGTATCTGACCTTCTTTTCATTTCTTCACCTCATTTCTTTTTTTGTTGGTCAATGAGGCGATCATAATAAACGATCATGGTCAAATTTTGAAGAATGTGTGAGAAAAGTGTGTTCTAAGGTTTTAAGACAGGGGTTCCGTCATCAGCAAAATGAACATACGCCAGATTGGCATTCCGGCAGGGATCATATAGGGGATCAGCGTCTGCCCACTCACACTCGTTGTCAAAGCATTTCTGATCTCTGGAATGATATACGATGACGCTATTTCCGGCTTCATCCACGGTGAAGCTGTTATGCCCCGGGCCATACTGATCCGTAAAGTCAGAGGACTGAAGCACCGGTGTTTCCGACTTGCTCCAGCTCTCCGCATTCATCAGATCGGCATCTTCGTCTGCACTCAGCATCCCTATGCAGTACTCAGGTCCTGTGGCCGATGCAGAATATGTTACATATATTTTTCCTTCGTGCTTTAAAACTGCAGGTCCTTCATTTACGATCTCGTTGACTTTTTCCCAGTCATATTCCGGAGATGAAAGAATGATCGGATCGGAAATGAGCTTCCACGGCTCTGACGGATCCGTCTCAGCCATTAGGAGTCTGGATGCATCCGTTTTATATGCCCATATGACATACTGTTTCCCTTTATTTTCAAAGGTGGTCATGTCAAGAGAAAACGTATTAAATGCTCCGTTATAGTTACCTGCCTTATTTACAAACCTTCCTCTCTCAATCCAGGCCTCAGGATCCGTAAGTCCGGAAGGATCTGTGCATTCGAGCACCCATGGTCTTATAGACCAGATATCATTATCGGAATTTGCCGCATAGTATATATACCATTTTCCGCCTATCTTATGGATTTCCGGAGCCCAGATATGATGGCTTTGTGCCCCTGAAGAATGTGCTTTCCAGATTATATTGTCTTCAGCCTCTGCAAGTCCTTTTAGAGATTCACTTCTTCTTATCGCTATCCTGTCATATCCGTGCTCAGCGTCCCGGTACGCCGGCCACGATGAAGTAAAATAGTAATAACCATCGTCTTCATTGTAGATCACATAGGGATCTGCCCTTTGTATGATAAACGGAGCATCAAAGCCCTCATCCTCTGTGGCGGACACTTCCACGGGCGCATCTGAGGACGCTGTGCAGCCTGCAAATAATGCCAACATCAGTATTATCACTAAGATCTTTAATGTGTTTTTCATCCTTCCCCTGTCAGACCCTCAGGCGCGGAACACCTTTTCATCCAGCAGCCCTTCTGTCCTTGAAACTGCAACCGTTACACTGACATCTCCCAGACAATTGCTGACGGTCTCAAACATGTCAAGTATCGCATATATCCCCATGATCAGGCTGATCGCTTCCACAGGTACGCCTAGCGATGGCAGAAGCATTGTAAGACCGACCAGAACAATTCCGGGAAGCCCCGGCATACCCATAGATATAATAATGATCGTCACCGCAACCTGAACCAACTGAGACAGACTAAGCTGAACGCCAAATACATGCGCAAGAGAAAGCGCCATCACGGACAGATCGATGCACAGCCCATCCATATTCAACATAGCTCCCAGAGGTATGGACAATGTATAGAGTTTAGGTGAAACACCCAGTTTTTTATCACAGGCTTCCATGTTCAGAGAGATAGAAGCATTGGAAGACGACAGGCTGAAGACCTGAAGCATCGTATTGCTGTACTTTCGAAGCATTATCAGGGGATTCACCCGTCCGATAATCGCTACGATAATGCAATACACGGCCGCCATCGTAAGGTACCCCAGAATACACAGTAAAAAGATGGACAGAACCGAACGGATCGATCCAAATCCTGCCGAAATGATCGTAGAACACACGGAGCAGAAAACTATAGCCGGAACAGCCTTGATAAACAGATTGGTCATCTTCATGAAAAACTCATAGAGTGAGTCGAACATCTTCTTGACCGGATTTCCCTTTTCACCAAGTGAGTTCAGGGTGATCCCACTTATCACGGCAAGGAAGATCAACTGCAGCATATCGTTTTCCACAAAACTCTTCAGGAAATTTGCCGGTACGATGCCTTTTATTATATCAGCAATGGAAACCGTCACCGGCTCATTGGCGGCGATGTCGGCTGCAGTCTGTACCATTGCCGCAAGTGCGGGATCGCCCGGCCGGAATATAAGAAAAGCGGAGATTCCCACACTGACAGCGATCACCGATGTCAAAAAATACATCACGATCACCTTGATGCCGATCCGCCCAACATCCCTAAGATCGGAAAACTGGGTGATGCTCCCGGTGATCGAAAGAAATACTACCGGCGCAACAACCATCTTGAGGCCGTTCATAAACAACGTCTGGGCAGTTCCCAGAATATTTGCAGCTATCCATATATTTACTTTCTCCGGGCACAGATGGCTCATCAGTAATCCCAAGACAATTGCCGCAGCGACGGCGGCCAATGTCTGATATAGAAATGCCTTTGGCGAACGCGCTGTTTTCAAACGGACAATATTGCTCCCGGCCTTATACTGATGCTGAAGGTCACTGGAAAAGCTCTTCAGGACAATATTGCGGATCAGGCTTTCCGATTCCGGACCGACCATTTCCGAATCAATGCGAAGCTCAGATTCCCCAAAGACGAAATCAGTCTTTTCTCCGGGCGCAGTCATAATAATGGTAACATCGTCCAACAAACTTCTAATGGACAGGGTGATCTTCGATCCCGGCAAACTATGCTCGATCAGTCTGGTAGCCACTTCTTCTACCGCCAGCATTGTTTTTATGCGGGTCCGCTTCTCTGTCTTATTTTTGATCAATACACTCTCAACCGTCTCAGTAATCATCGAAAGGCTTGAGAGCTCTGCCTTGAAATCACGTTTCATAACCTTTTCTCCTTAGCGAATAACACAAGAACTTATATGATATTGT
>JAILIQ010000282.1 GCA_024695205.1 Lachnospiraceae bacterium | reverse complement strand
TATATTGCCTGTAGCAATAATGATGCCCCAAAAGTCGGTACCACTCCCTACAAATACGTCACCATCTACCAATATCATCCCTGCTGCCCCGGTCTTACCAACACCTGGATCAAGTGAAAGCTTGCTGGCATCATTTCCTCTTTTTTGCACATACGCGCTATTAATCCCATCCGCAGCTTTTAACTCTAAATCTCCATCAGAAACAACCAAATATGCGTTCCTTCCCCACTCAGATCCAAATCCATCAGCAACGAATTCTATTGGATTGTGTTCTTCCGTTTTATCAACAAGTGCTATACGCTCGTATTGCTCGTTAACTTCCGGAAGATCGGCAATATAAGCCGACAAATCACCCATAAAACGTCCGGTTTCACTTAGGGTATTGGTAAGCTTTTCAAAAGAACTGCTCAGGCTTCTTTGTTTGGCAGCTACCTCTCTTCTAGATTCATCATCTGTAACATTTGAAAAATATACTTTATACTCTCCTGTCAGATAATCGTAATATATTATGTTACCGACATTAGTGACCTTAGAACGGTCAAGTACTGTTCCACCGCCGGCTGTAGTAGTGTCAAACAACAACTGTCCTTCACCAAACATTCTAATCTTTGACTCAAGTGTCCTATTTTCATCAGTATCATTAAGTCTCGCGTATTCTTTGAAATAACGGGCTGCATCATTTGCCGACTTAAAATCGAGATACAAATAAGTCATAGTTTCTGACTTGCCGTTTTTATTTGTATAAACAACCGTTGATTCTTTATAACCTCTTCTCCCTTCCTCCGGTTTAACCCAAACGTAATCTGAAAGATTTATGCCATTGTTCTCTGCGCTTTTCTTTATATCTATATCAGTATCTGGATCCAGCGAATTGTACTCTTCCTGAGTCAGAGGATTATGACCGATTCCTTTAATACATTCTCCGGGAAGTAGATATGCTGACTGAAGAGATCTATAAACGATTGATTCGCCCTGAAGAAATTTTTTATCTTTATCCTCTTCTGCAACATCATCATCATAATCAGCTTTTTTATTTGGTACTCCCCAAATCTTTGGAACTCGAACATAGCTCGTTCCTGCAAGCCATAGCAGGTTTTTTCCTACGCCATTTTCATCAATTTTTCCCACAAAATCTACTTTTACATTTTTACCGTTTACTACTACAGCAGAGCTTCCTTCACTATCAGTACTGCTACTTGAATACCCATAATACTCACTGTTTGTCAACATTTTAAAGGTTGAATCATCAGAATCTATAGTCAGATCATCGCTAACATAACAACTTGCCTGAAGCTCCACATTACTCGGCGCATCCCCATCAATCAGAATATTTTTTACCCATACATTGGCTTTTTCCGATTCCGAAAGACCCTCTTTGTTATATGCCTCGTTGGATTTTATGATAAAATCTGCACTGTCCATGATATTCAAAATTGATCTGGAAAGGATCTTATTGGAATAAAAGAAAGTTTTTTGGGTATCAGTTTTCGATCCGGCTATTTCTATTCCATTAGCATCATAATTACCGGTTTTCGCGTTCTTTCCACCACCATATATGCTTCCGACTATCTCAGCATCTGTAGCTTCAGTAATGGAAATTGTTGTATCGGTTTCATTCTCTGTTTTATGATTTGTTATTGTCTGATCTGCGATTAGGGCAAACTCATCAATTGCTGTTACAACACCGGTTCTCGTGGCAACAGATAAGTCTATTTCCTTAATATTAATTACAAGATCCGTAGTAATCGTTGAATTATCCCCATCAGCCGGATTTTTGTAATTCAGAGCTATATTCCTGATGGCTACCGGAGAGGTAGTTGTATCAACAATTGCCTTATTTGAGGCATCATTTCTCACATTTATGCTGGTGATATCGTAATCATCCGAAAGAAGCCCAAGATAACCTTTTGGATTAGTAGGAGAACTGACGATCACAAGATTATCATCCTCATCCTTGCTTTGAACATAAAAGTATTCTTTAAGCTCAGCTACAAGAGCGTCAGTTACATATTCTTCAAATTTTTCCTGTCTTTCAGCATTTGTTGACCAAAGCAGATACTCCTGTATCCATTTTTTGTATGCCTCTTTTACGGCCTTGTCAGTCTTGGACTGAATTGCATTTTTTAATTCATCTATCGCTGTTTCGGCACTGTAGAAGCTTTCGGAAGATTTTTTTCCGGATATGATAGATTCAAGATTGCCATGAGCGATCGACAAAACAATAGCAGCAATTATACCGATAAACAGCATACTTACTATTACAACTATCAATGCTGAACCGCTGTTTTCCTTATTTCTCATATTATCCATCCTTCTTCCTCTTAAGCTCATCAGCTAAATACTTATTCCTTCAGTGTAGCTTTTATGGTTCTTGAAGACTGACCATCTTCATTTCCGAGCGAATCGACACTGTTTACTTCAACCGTTACATTCAGTATTAAGTCCTTCATGGCAGGATCCTTTGTTTTAAGAACATTATTATCTTGTACGCAACTGCCGTTTCCTGTTACAGCAACAGGCGCATTGCTGTAAACATATACTGTACTTCCAGCTCCGGAAGTAGTTGCATTAATATTTATTGTATTAAAGGTTATTCCGTATGTGCCCTGAGCAACAACAAAGAAGTCAAGTGATGTTAATTTTGAATTATTAATAATATTGACCTGATTAACATACCGAATTGGTGCCTGATCGGCCAAAAAAGAGGTTTGATCCTTCAGCAGCCCTGTATGAATTATTCCTGGTTCGATGTTATTATAGGTGCTGTCAAAAGCACTATTACTCATGAAAGGATATGGTACATAATAAAGATAAACGGTTTTAAGATCATCTATATGCGGTGCGTCTGCTTCTTCCATAGGAAGTGTTTCATATTCAGATGAGCCATTCCCATCATAATTTGCCGCCAGTTTATACACTACATTGGACTTCACAACATAATCGATCCATTTTCCGTTTTCATCGTAGTAGTCATCAATCCTGATATTTATGGTTCTCGATGTGTGATTTTTGAGTGTTTCTAAATCCATGTATCCTCTGGGGGTATATTCTGCTATTTCTTCCTCGGTTTTTCCGTCTATTTGTTGGGAATTATAGTCGTCAACCCGAATTACAGCTGCATCATATATCTCCTTTAGGGCACTCTCATCATAATATCCCAGTGCACACAGATTAACCGGCATCATCGTTTTGTTATCAAATGCTGACATATCAACAGAGGCTACAGTATTTACATCCTTGTATTCCGTGGTAGCATCAAGCGTGATATGCGCATTAAATATACTGTCGCCTTCTTTGATGCCGTACATATCATATTCGTAAATGTGATCTTTCGATGCGTCAGTAGAATCCTCAACCCCTTTTTCTACATCAAGTCCCAGAATAGTTACTTTATTTGGAACAATCGGTGCTTTTTCAAATGAATCCTTTATTTTATCCAATCCATTTACTTTTATAGCCTCCATGATATTCTGGGCGACTGTATCAGCACTAATATTCTTTGCATTAACTTGATTCGTTTTGGCTGCGGATGTAAATATGCTCAATAAAGGCAAGGTAATGATAGAGATTATGAGCAGCGCCACTATCAGTTCTATCAATGAAACACCATGATTGTCCGAATCGCGTAAACAAACGCTGAACAATGTCTTTTTCTTCATTCCATTCTCCATTGATTAATTAGCCTCTGTATGGTCAATACGCTCAGATATTTATTCCGATGTTTCTTCTGTAGGTGTTGATTCCTCGGTTTCCTCTGATGTATTCTCTTCTCCGGTGGTAATGTTAGTCAAATCTATTGTACCAAATATGTTTTCTGTTCCAAGTTCAACAACTCCCGTATAAGGCGCTACATATACATGATCTTCATCCTTGACGCCAAACAGGTTGATAGCCATACTTCCGCTCAATTGACCGGATTCTTGATTAAAACTTGCGTTGAAATTGTTAACATTCATTCTTTCTGCATATGAATTTATATAATCAAAGCACGATTTTAAACCTTCATATGTCGTGTTGTAATTAATCGTCAGCGTGGTTCTGTCCATTTCGATCTTGGGATTGCCTGATTCATCTGTATCGTCGCTGATAAAGAATGGAGTATTTCCACCAAAAGCAAGACTTGACACAGTCATGGGTGCGATTTCTTCCAACTTAGTTATAAACATAATGCTTTTTTCAGGAGTGTTACCGGGACCATATTTCTTCAATATTTCTTTTATATCTTTTTCCGAAGCTTCAATGCCCTGACTCCACTCTTCACGATGAGTTTCCTTATCGGTTAGCTCATTGATACGCGCTTCTATCTGTTTATTTTCCTCTTTGATCGAATTCGCCTTTTCGATATACTTAACATAACCGAATTGATAGGCACAAACGCCTATGACAACTATAAGGAGAAGCAATATATATTGAATGTGTTTTTGACTGATTTTCATTCGGCTTTGTCCTCCCCTCTTTCAGGTTTTTGATAGGTACATGTTATAGAGAAACTTACAGTCTTATACTCTGTTTCCTGCTCAATGTTTTCGGAAATAGCTGTTATTGCTACATTTGAGAAATAAGGAATCTTCTGATATTGTAACAATAGCTCAGCTGCTTCTTGCTTGGAAGTTACTACAACATTCATCATCAAGGTATTTTCTGTAGAAGCTATCGATGATATTATGATATCCGACACACTCTCCGTCTCCAGATAACTCAATATCTCATTCCAGTTCTCATTATGATTGAACGTACCCTCATCCGCAGCTTTGATGCTTGCATATCTATTCATTGCTTCTGCATATTCATTCTCAAGTTGCTCGATACCCTGAGCTTCCAACTGATCTCTCTGTCCGATCAGCGTGCCTTTGCGCTCCATCTGCTTGTCGTACTCGGACTTGCCGTTCAGTATGATGATGACGGCGGCGGCGATTACAAGAACCAGGCCGACGAGGCTTGCGATCATGGTCTTCGAAAAGGCTTCCTTCGCACTCTTCTGGTAGAAGCTGATGGTCGGGAATGAAGAACCGATACAAGCGATCAGCTCGGTGGAGTGCTCCTCGGCAACACGGTTTTCCTTGGCGATATTGATTCCCGGAAGCTTTTGTAGTATAATAACTTCGATACCATTAAACTCGTTTTCGATCAGATTCTTGATGCCCTGGACGTATATTCCTGCACCGCCGATGTATATTCTTGCCATCGGCTGGCTGCCCGAAGAGCTTTCTGCTTCGGATGAAGCTGCGCCCGCGGTATTAACGTCTGAAATGGTGTTTTCGGAACCGTTGTCACCTGTTCCGGCAGCGCCTGCACCGGCACCCGTTGTTATGTCAGAACTATTGGCCGAATCGGCTGCCTTGCCCTTCTTTTTCTTCTTATCGTCCGCTGCTGCTGCGCCACCCCTCATAATAGCGCCGCGCTTCTTGGTATTGTAATACTCAAGGACGCTGGACAGATTGCCGATCATCGGGCGGGTCGCATCGGTCAGACGCGCCTTCAGAGCGATGATCTTGCGCTCTTCTTCGGTCTCCGGAACAGCCGCATCAGCCTCTTCAAATGAAGAGAACATCAGCTTCTCATCCTTCAGCTTCAGAAGCGCCTCGCTGTACTCAAGCTCCTTGTCGTAGTAACGCGCGTCGTTCATGGCATTGACGAGCGTATTGACACCGAAATTCATGTTACGCTGCAGCTCGAGCATGCCGCCGTCCAGGATCGTGAACTGCGAATTCTTCTCATTGATCTGCAGGTACATCTCGATAGGCTCTGTGGTGTTGCGCTTCAACCACTGGTAAATGGCGTTGCCCGAATAGTCGATGGCAACGACATTCAGCTCCAGCTCGCCCGCCAGAGTCATCATATTTTTGACCAGGATATCGGGAGCGGCATAGATAGAGATCCTCTGCTGCTTCGTTTCCTTGATCTTCTCAATGATCTCAAAGGCAAACACATGGCCTGTGGTATCCATCGGGAAATACTCGTTACGCTCATTTTCGATCAGACCGGCGATCAATTCCTTCTTCATATCAGGGATCGTAACTTCCCTGTTGATGATCTTGCTGCTCGAAAGTGAAAATACAACATCCTTCGTCTTAACCCTTGCGGAATTAAGCTCTTCCTTCAGAGCATTCTTGTAAGGTCCGCGGTCAAGTACGAAGCCGTCTTCGACCGAATACTGCGGATTCTCAAAGATAATGCTCTTGTAGATAACGGGATTCTTCTTGTTATAACCGATTTCGCAAATATGCGTCGTCAGATCCGTTATCTCAATACTAAGCACCTTGGATACTGCCATGGTTTCCTTCTCCTTACATTTTTTTATATTCCAAGCCCATAGGGGGCGGGAAATCTTAATTCATTTTTCTGTCACAGTCCTGTAAGTCGTGCATAACAGCCTTTACAACAGCTTTATTATTCTCAACACTATAGACCACATAATATCTATGTTTTGCAAAATGAAGCTTTCAAACAACCTGCTCCGACATTTTCCTTCACCCCACAAACATCCCCGCATACCACTCCAGTATCGGTCCTCCGAACCACATGGCGGTAAGTATCCCCGCGGACAGGTACGGACCCATCGCGAGCACTCTGCCCTCCTTCGAGACCTTCATGCGTATGATGTGGATCACGCTGCCGTACAGGCAGCCCGCGATCAGAGCGAGCAGGATCAGCTTCCAGCCAAGCACCAGCCCGGCCGCCGCCATCAGCTTCACGTCGCCGCCGCCGATGCCCCTGCCCTTGCTAAAAATGTAGATCAGCAGCAGCGGTACGCTCACGGCAAAGAACCCGATCACATATTCATACCAAGGCGCGTGTGCGATACCGGCAATAAAACTCCTCGTATACTCCATAGTATATGGCGTTCCGTTATCGGTCACCATCTCGACCACATCGGTCACAACCTTCTCGCCCGTGCCGCCCGCAGCCTTCGAAACAGCCGCATTGACGATCACGTAGACAAGATGCAGGGCACCGATCACAAATATATATATCACGACTCCAAACGGGATCTCAAATGTCCTCCAGTCCACCACCGTCACCACGATCAGACCCGAGATGACCAGGCAGACGAACACGGCTTCCCATTCCCAGCCGATGATCGCAAAGCTCAGGCACCACAACACACCGTTCAGCGCCTCTATTATCGGATACTGCGCCGAGATATGCTCGCCGCAATACCTGCATTTACCTTTTAAAAATATATATGAAAACAGCGGAAACAGGTCATACCATGCAAGCTCATGCCCGCATTTCCAACAATGCGACCTCTCGCTGACAATGTTCTCCTTCAGGGGAAGTCTCAGGATGCATACATTTAAGAAGCTCCCGATCACGATCCCGTAAATAAAAACCATCAAATACAATGCAAAAGTCATAATTGGGTTACCAAAATACATTGGCGCCTATAGGCGCTTACTCCTCGAAATTTCTTTATATATTCTCAGCGGGAAGCGCGGGTGAACATCCGCTTCCGGCGATTCGCTCGTCGCTTTTATACTCCGGCACAAAAAGTACGTCATAACCTGCGTACTTAAAGCACACCTTCCGGCTGCTCTTCCTGTGATATCAAATGATATCACTGGAAGTTGTTACCGTCTTGTCTACTTCGGTACATAAGTACTTCGTAACCTTCCGTACCTTTGTACCGCTATAGCGTCTCTGCCATCCGCGCATGAGATTGATCGAAAATGAGTGCCCCTGCATCCTTCGCTTTTATTGGTCAGGATGGGTGGATCTGAGTTCGATCATCTCCCCGGCTTAGAATAATGATATTATAGTGTGGGAAAGACGTATTAACTAAAAATGATTCATGAATAAATCTTTTTTAAGTAATACGATGCATGTTTTTAACTTAACTT
>JAILIQ010000274.1 GCA_024695205.1 Lachnospiraceae bacterium | reverse complement strand
TTCAAGCGGAACATAGATCGAGCAGTATGCAACGGCACTGAAGATCGTTCCGTCCGAAGTACGCAATGACACACTCAGACCCGAATACCCGGGAGACAATATCTTGAGCTTAACGCTGCAGGTGTCGTCATCCTGTGTATCGATCTGGATTATGTTATCGTTGCTGACCATCCAGGTAATGGCGGTTCCCGAAGCGATACCCGCACTTGAACGCAATACGATCGAAAGAGACCTGTCGGAGGTGCTGTACAGTGAATAGTCGATAACACCGCCGTCAGCGATCGTTGCGGTTCCCATCAGGAATGTATAGTAAACCGTATCTTCCGCACTGGCGCGTCTTATTTCGCTTATCTTATCCGAAATAAAGGTTTCCACCGACGAAACAAGACCTGTGAACCAGGAGCCGTCATTCTCAAGCGGTTTTAAGTCCGCAAGCAGGAATGCGGTTATGATGAACATCGCAAAAACCTTTAAAATCCTTCTTTTCATTGGCAACCTCCGAAATATAGTGATCATGCCCGTAAGATGCTTACCGGCCTGATTTTCCATAATCAAGTATCAAGTAAGAGATATCCTTTATAAATACATAATAAGATATATCATTTATATCGGCAACCGGTGACGAAAAAATAACAATTTCGTGTCAATTTTTAGTTTTTGATACTTATATCTCACAAAAAAAGGAGACCGCTTCACTTCTTTCAGTGAAAAAGTCCCCTGTAATGTCATTTCAGATCCGTTGGATCGTTGTTTTGTTATCTGTTTTTATCATCTTTTTCACCGGGTGCCGGATCCGTGAAATATTCGTCGACCAGAAGTCCGATCATCTGTTTTTTCATATAGACATCGAAACACAGCATGGCTATAAAACTGAAACGCTGAAGAAGCTTCTTCTGTTCAGGATCCTTGACATCTTCAAAACAAAGATGCGATTTTTCAAGCTTTCTGATCACATCACGGGTTATGGTCCCGGACTGAACTTTTTCTATATCAAAAATAACCCTGTAAATACCCTCAAAATCAATTTCGGATTTCTTATTAAAGAAATTCTCCGTAAGAGGCTTCAGGATAGCTTTCGTATCACTGATCGAGAGGATATTCTTAAGATAGTATATGAAAAGGAGCATATACATATGATCCTTGGTATACTTCTTCTTCTCCGGCGACGGAAGCAGATCATTCTTGGTGTAGTTGTTGATCATTGTTTTGGTGAGAAGCTTATCGTCACTGAATCTCTTGGAAGATTCAAGATATTCGTCCATAAACTTTGTCACCTGATCCATATAAAGCTCTATGTTGGGCACTTCACCCGGCTGCACATAATTGATGGTGTGCAGCTTCGCTATTATGGATTCTATATACTCATTACGCTCAGTCATAAATAAACCCCGGAAGGTTCGGATCATTCAGTAACCGGATCTTCTGCTTCCTCTTCCTCATCATCCAGATCATCAAAGTCATCGAAATCGTCATCGTCAAAGTCCTCAAGATAGTCGGGCTTCCTGATGCAGAAACGGTATACGCCGTAAGCAATGGCAGCTACAGCTACGATCGCACCGATTATGGCAAGGATACATACAAGTGTACTCTTCTCTTTCTTTTCCTCAACAACCACAGGCTGCTCGTTTTTCTTAAAAAGCTCACCGACCTTGGCTCCCGCCACGATATCGGCTATCCTGTCCTTGATCTCTCCCGCATCGATACTTTCAAGTTTGTTCTTGTATTTTTCAAAATTCAGCATAGTCGTCATTCCTTTCGTCGAAAATAATAAATGGTGAAGGCATTCCGCCCTCACCATTTATTGTAACACAATCCGAAAAAATTGTAAATCGGATAGTTATATTTATTAATTTATTATTAATTATCACTTTGCGCTTTTCTTGCCCGAAAGGATGATATTTACGAGAATACCGAGGATCAGCGCGGTTGCGATCGTGGTGATCGTGATCTTTCCGAAATTCAGTGAAAGTCCGCCGATTCCCGCGATCAGGATCGTTGAAGCCGTGAACAGATTTCTGTTGTCGTTCAGATCTACAGGCTGGAGCATCTTAAGTCCCGAAACTGCGATGAATCCGTACAGGGCCATGCAAACGCCGCCCATTACACATGAAGGGATCGAGCTTAAAAATGCCACGATGGGTGAAACGAACGAAATGATGATCGCAAGGATCGCTGTGATGAAGATCGTATAAACCGAAGCATTGCCGGTAATTGCAACACATGCGATCGACTCTCCGTAAGTGGTGTTGGGACATCCGCCGAAGAATGCGCCGGCGATCGATCCTACACCGTCTCCGAGAAGTGTTCTGTGAAGTCCGGGGTCATCAAGAAGGTCCTTTTCGATGATCGATGAGATATTCTTGTGGTCCGCAACATGCTCCGCAAATACTACGAATGCAACGGGAATATATGCTGCAGCTATCGTTCCGACATATGCGCCCGTCAGGTCCCCAAAACCGTCAAACGCTTTGATAAATGTAAATTCGGGAGCCGAGATAAAGGTCGAGAATGATACTCCGTCCTTCCACAGAGCCGTGATCTTGCTGAAATCACAGATCATGAGAGCTGTGTTGCCGGTTGCCGATCCGATCGCCGTAAATAAAGCGGCTACGGCAAATCCTGCCAGAATACCGATGATAAAAGGAATAAGGCGGATCTTGCTCGAACCGTATACCGAGCAGAGTGTTACGACCAGAAGTGTAATAAGACCGCAGAGGATCGCGATCAGTTCATGTCCGCCGGCATTGGCGGTCTTAAGATCTCCTACCGCATTGCCCGCAAGTGAAAGTCCGATGATCGCAACCGTGGGACCGATTACCACAGGGGGCATGAGTCTGTTCAGCCACTCTACACCGGCTGCCCTTACGATCAGAGCTATAACTACATAAACAAGTCCCGCAAATATCGCTCCGAGAAGCAGTCCCGCAAATCCTGCGGCTGCCGAAACAGCTCCGGCAAATGCTGCGGCCATCGAACCGAGGAATGCGAACGACGAACCGAGGAATACCGGACTCTTTCTCATAGTGAAAAGAGTATAAACGATCGTTCCTATACCGGCGCCGAACAGTGCCGCACCGATACTCATGCTGACTTCGCCTACACTGTCATAAGTTCCCGAAATGATCATCGGCACCGCTATCGTTGCCGCCATGATCGCAAGCAGCTGCTGAAAAGCGAATACGATCGCCTTACTGAAAGCAGGCCTGGCATCAACATTGTAAACAAGTTTCATTTTTGCTTTTCCCTCCTAGAAAAATAAAAATTTTCTTAAGCCATCCTGCTAATTTAATCAGATTTAAAATATGTTGTCAAGCCGATTATCACGACAAAAAAAATTTTTTCCGCGTAAAGATTTTTAGCGATTTATTCTCCTTTACAAAGAACAAATTTTCGTCTATACTAGTCTGTAATTTCACGGAGGTTTACCGATAAAATGGACGGATTATTGGACAGACTGAACGACATGCAGCAGCAGGCCGTTCTTCATGATACCGGACCGCTTCTGATACTGGCCGGGGCGGGTTCCGGAAAGACCAGGGTACTGACTCACCGTATCGCTTATCTTATCAGGGAACGCGGCGTCAGCCCCTATCAGATCATTGCACTTACATTTACGAACAAAGCGGCCGGCGAGATGAAAGAACGTGTCTCCACGATCGTAGGAGACGGCGCCGAAAGCATCTGGGTAAGTACCTTCCATTCTACATGTGTGAGGATACTCAGGCGCTTCATTGATACGATCGGCTACGACCGGGCTTTTACCATTTACGATTCGGATGACAGCAAAAGCCTCATGAAGGAAGTCTTCAAGTATCTGAACATCGATTCAAAACAGCTTAAGGAGAAGGCTGTCCTTGGTATGATCTCGCACGCCAAGGATGAACTGATCGGCCCCGAAGAATTCATGAGCAACGCCGGAGCGGATCTTATCGCAAAAAAAGCCGCCGCATGCTATGAGGAATACCAGAAACGTCTCAAAGCCAACAATGCGCTTGATTTTGACGATCTGATCTTTAAGACCGTTGAGTTGTTCAGGACCAATACCGATGCGCTCGAATACTACCGGAGGCGTTTCAGATATATCATGGTCGACGAATACCAGGATACGAACCATGCACAGTTTGTACTCACAAGTCTGCTCGCCCACCATGTCAACGAAGACGGTGATATCGAAAAAAACCTTTGCGTTGTCGGTGATGACGACCAGAGCATTTATCGTTTCCGCGGTGCCGATATCAGGAACATCCTTGATTTTGAGGATATCTATCCGGATGCCGAGGTGATCAGGCTTGAGCAGAATTATCGTTCCACAGGCAATATCCTTGAGGCTGCGAACGGTGTGATCCATAATAATACGGGACGTAAGGAAAAGACTCTCTGGACAGACAATCCCGCAGGTGACATCACGGAAGTTGTCTGTTATGAGAACGACAACGACGAAGCCGCCGGTGTGGTCGGAGACATCGCTTCCAGGGTTTCTTCGGAAGGTTGTTCATACAGGGATTTTGCGATACTGTACAGGACCAACGCCCAGTCACGTGCATTTGAGGAACGGCTTATTTACCGGAACATCCCCTATCGTATCATAGGCGGTCAGAATTTCTACCAGCGTAAAGAGATCAAGGATATGATCGCCTATCTGAAGGTTATCGACGGTGGACTTGATTCTCTTGCAGTCAAACGTGTGATCAATGTTCCGCGGCGAGGCATCGGTCTTGCATCGATCGACAGGATAGACGGTTATGCAATGGAGAACGGTATATCATTTTATGAAGCAATGAAAAAGGCCGAATTCATACCTGGCATCTCAAGAGCAAAACCCGCGATCAGCTCATTTGTCAGCATGATTGAGATACTGCGCAACAAGCTCTCCAACGGCTACTCTCTCTCCGATATCATCGATGAGATCCTTGAAGCCACACAGTATATCGATTATCTTGCCGAGGAAGATGACGATGATAAAGTCAAGGACCGTATAGAAAATATCAACGAACTGATCTCCAAGATCACAGCCTGGACCGATGAGCGCGAATCCTCAGACGAGGCTGCCGAATTAAGGGATTTCCTTGACGAGATCTCTCTGGTTGCCGATATTGACGGTTACACCGAGGATTCCGACATTGTCGTGCTTATGACTATCCACAGCGCGAAGGGGCTTGAATTCCCGAACGTCTATATGGTCGGGATGGAGGAAGGTCTTTTCCCGGGATATATGTCGATCAATGCCGACAATCCCGCCCAGGAGATCGAAGAAGAACGCCGGCTGTGCTATGTAGGCATAACGAGGGCCATGAAGCATCTTACATTAAGCTACTGCAAACAGCGTATGATGCGTGGCGAGATCCAGTTCAACAAGGTTTCCCGTTTTATTTCGGAACTTCCGCGCAACCTGATAAAGATGTCGGGCAACCAGCATAGCGGCAGGCTTTCGGGCGATGCCCAAAATCGCCGTTATTCGTTTGCAACAGGTAATTCAGGCAGTGCCTACAACAGGGATAATCAGGAAATACCCGGGATCACTCCCGGAGGTTCCTCTGTCAGCCATACAAAAATGTCGGAATTTCTGCGGTCCAACCCCTATGCCGGGAAGCACACCCTGCCTCCTGCAGGTCTGAACGCGGTACAGGATCTCGGCTTCGGACCGGGTGATAAGGTACGCCATTCCAAATTCGGTATAGGAACCGTAACCGCCATGGTCAAGGGAGGAAAAGACTACGAAGTGACTGTTGACTTCCCGGCCGGAACCAAGAAAATGCTTGCATCTTTCGCAAAATTAGAGAAGGTTTAATCTTGATTAAATTTGTTATTTATTAAATCTTATTTTATTTTTAAATTATATCAGGAGGCTTATTTATGAAAGCATCAAAAGAAACAATCTGTCTGACCGGAGGTTACAGACCCGGTCAGGGTGAACCCAGACAGGTTCCCATCATACAGAGTACCACCTTCAAGTATGATACTTCAGACGCGATGGGAAAACTGTTCGATCTCGAGGCTGCGGGATATTTTTACACCAGACTCCAGAATCCCACCAATGACCATGTTGCCCAGAAGATCTGCGATCTTGAGGGCGGTTATGCGGCAATGCTGACTTCGTCGGGTCAGGCGGCCAACTTCTATGCGATCTTCAATATCTGTGAGTGCGGAGATCATTTTATCGCATCATCTTCTATTTACGGCGGCACCTATAACCTCTTCGGCGTGACGATGAAGAAGATGGGCATTGAATGTACATTTGTCGATAATGACATCACTCCCGAAGAACTTGATAAAGTCTTCCGTCCCAATACCAAGGCGGTGTTCGGGGAGACCATCACCAACCCGACAGTTTCGATCTTCGATATAGATAAATTTGCGAAAGCAGCTCACGAACACGGAGTTCCGCTGATCATGGACAATACCTTTGCCACTCCTATCAACTGCTGTCCGTTTGAGTTCGGTTGCGATATCGTAACACATTCGACCACCAAATACATGGACGGACATTCGGTCGGTGTCGGCGGCTGTATCGTAGACAGCGGTAATTTCGACTGGATGGCTCACAAAGAGAAATTCCCCGGACTTACAACTCCTGATGAGAGCTATCACGGGATAGTCTATGCCGAAAAGTTCGGTAAAGCCGCTTATATTACGAAGGCCACCTCACAGCTTATGCGTGATTTCGGCTCTATCCAGTCACCTATGAATGCATTTTATCTTAATGTCAGCCTCGAATCGCTTGCGGTACGCATGGCACGTCATTGTTCAAGTGCACTTAAGGTCGCAAAGTTCCTTGAATCGCAGGACAAGGTTGCCTGGGTCAGATATGCCGATCTTGAGAGCAGTCCCGACCATGCGCTTCAGCAGAAATATTGTCCGAAGGGAACCTGCGGTGTCATCGCTTTTGCGGTAAAAGGCGGCCGTGAAGCTGCAATCCGTTTTATGGACAGTCTTCATTTCGCATTTATCGAAACTCACGTTGCCGATGCCAAAACCGCCCTGCTCCATCCCGCAAGCCATACCCATCGCCAGATGAGTGACGAGCAGCTGCGTGAAGCAGGCGTTGAACCCGATCTTATCAGATTTTCAGTAGGGCTTGAAGATCCCGGGGATATCATTGCCGATCTTAAGCAGGCGCTTGAGAAGCTGTGATGCTGTTCTGCGTATTTTAAACCGTTGAGTAAAAAGATATAAAAAAGTCCTGTGAGCTTTGCGATCAGATCTGCAAATTCACAGGACTTTTTTGAAGTTTCTTGTCACATATCCCGATTATATCCGATTCAAAAGGTGAGTGAAAAATGAACCACTGACCCCGTCCCCGGGGTTCATTTTCCGGGGTAGCAGATGATCGACTCGATGTTGTAGCCGTTTAGTCTGTCACGTCCCTTAAGACCTTCGAGTTCCATCAGGAAACAGATGCGTACGACTTCGCCGCCGAGCTGTTCCACAAGCTTGACGATCGCTTCGATCGTACCGCCGGTTGCGATCAGGTCATCGATGATGACAACCTTCTGGCCGGGCTGTATTGCATCCTTGTGTATTTCAACCGCTGCTGTTCCGTA
>JAILIQ010000241.1 GCA_024695205.1 Lachnospiraceae bacterium | reverse complement strand
AAGCTGCACCGTTGATACTAAACCCTACTCCTTCAACTTCTTCGATATTGTCAAGAACGCTCTGGGCCGCTGCATCAAGCACAGCATCCTCAACCTTCTTGCCCATCGAAGCAATATCATGGATCGAATCGTCAAAATCTATCACACACAGATCGTCTGTGACCGTAACATCATTGATCTTCAGGTCGAAAGACTCGTCCTCAAGTGAATCGATAAAAAAACCAAGAACGAGTTTCGGCGTGATCTTTGTCGTATCGGTTATCAGCGAGACCGCATTCTTTATCTTCCCGCTCGGATCAACAGTATAATAGCTTATCCGGAAAACCTGCGAATTGTCAACCACATAGCTTGTGACATGTGGGTCATCTTTTTCATCCTGAGTCGGTGAGGCTGTAACAGCCGTATCCGGGACAGGATCTTTTTTTTCGCTGCAGGCCGTTGAAAAAGCGCAGAATACTGCCAGAATTATCATAAAAAGAATTCTGTACAGATGCTTTTTCAAATGGCTCACCTCCGAAAATATTCTTAAGACTCTCCTACATATACCAATTTAGAGGTGAAGTATGTCACAAGTTTGTTAAAATCAAGTCAAAACATAGCCTTTATTTAGAGGCTTTTTCAAATATGACACGGTTTTTGAAAATATAATCCACAAGAGATATCACTGTCATTGCAGCAGCAAGCCACATGAAAATGTTTTCCGCAAGCGTAAAAGCCGGATGATCGTAATCAAGGATAAAGAGAATGCAGGTGATCATCTGAAGCACCGTCTTGGCCTTACCCCAGATGCTTGCCATGATTATGATCTTCTTTTCCGCACCAAGCTGTCTGATGCCGCTTATGATAAATTCCCTTGCGATGATCAGTATCGCGCACCATGCCGGGAAATTGTCCCTGACTTCAATGAAGCATACAAGTGCCGTACAAACAAGCAGCTTGTCGGCAAGCGGATCCATCAGCTTCCCGAAATCCGTTACAAGATTGTTCTTCCTTGCGAGATATCCATCGAAGAAATCCGAAATGCAGGCGATCAGAAATACCACAAGTCCGACAACATTCGACCACGGAAGCTGGATAAGAAAGATCACTGCAAATATCGGTACCATTATAAATCTGGCAACCGTTATCTTGTTAGGCAGATTCATAAAATTATCCTCCTCACAAATCATCATTTTGTTTCATATCCGATCAGATCATAACCGTTATAACCGGTTATCGTTACATCTGTCATCGTACCGGACATGATCTCGCGGTCACTTTCAACAAACACGCTGCCATCGATATCAGGCGCATCCATATAGGTTCTCGCGATATAAACATACCGGCTTTTAATGCCTTTTAAACTGTCTTCGTCACTCAACCGGCCGTCGATCATAACCTTAAAGCTTTTGCCGGTAAGCGACTGATTCTTTTTGAAAACAATATCCTGCTGGGCCAGCATAAGTTCCTTGCGGCGCCTTTTTTTGACCGAAGCCGGAACCTGATCTTTCATCCTGGCGGCCGGCGTGTTTTCTTCACGTGAATAGGTAAATACGCCTACTCTCTCAAGAGCTGCGCTTCTTACGAATTCAAGCAGTTCCTTATGTTCCTCTTCGGTCTCCCCCGGAAATCCGGTGATCAGCGAAGTCCTGATAACTATACCGGGCACTTCTTTACGCAGTATTCCGATGATTTCACGGATCTGTTCCCCGTTCGTATGTCTTCCCATTCTCTTAAGGATATTATCGGAAATATGCTGTATCGGCAGGTCTATATACCTGCACAGTTTCGGCTGTCTTTTGAAAGCATCTATCAGCTGGTCACCTATTTCCTCCGGGTAACAGTACATAAGCCTGATCCACTCGAGACCCTCTATCGCGCACAGACCATCGATCAGCTCACCTATTGCTTTATATCCGTAAATATCGGTTCCGTAAAGCGAAGTCTCCTGAGCAACCAGTATAAGCTCATTGACACCGTTTAAAACAAGCTGCTGCGCTTCGCTTAAGAGCTGCTCTTTCGGAAAACTCCTGTAAGAGCCCCTGATATAAGGAATGATGCAGTAAGTACATCTTTTATCGCAGCCCTCGGCTATCTTCAGATAGGAATAATGTCCGAGTCCGCTCTTTAATCTGGTATTAATGATCTCTTTATAACCGCTCTCTTCCGTATACTGTCTTTTTACCGAAGAGATATCCCGCGAAGTTTCAAGAGAACGCAGGATATTGACTATCTCTGAACATGCGGCGGGCCCGAGTACAACATCGGTCTCGGGGATCTCCTTTAATATTTCGTCCTTATAACGCTGTGCGAGGCATCCTGCCGCAACAAGGTATCTTATCAGTCCTTTATTTTTCAGCTCGGCATACTCAAGCAATGTCTCAATGCTTTCCTTTTTTGCGTCATGAATAAAACAGCAGGTATTTACGATAACGGCATCGGCGTCATTTTCTTCATCCGTTATCTCATATCCGCTCTCATTGAGCAAACCAAGCATTTTCTCGCTGTCAACAAGATTTTTGTCACAGCCTAACGATACAAAGAATATTTTCATCAGAATACGTAATCCCAGTCGTTTTCATCAAAATAAAGGATAATATCGGTGTTCATGTCGGTGCTTTTCGTAAGCTCGAAAACTCCGAGTCCGGCTTTGGTGTGAAGGAAATAATCTTCGCCCTTCTGATAGAAATTAAGCCTTATATTGCCGTTGAAATCGGCATTGAACATTCCGTCGTTTATCTGGAGCTCATCTTCTCCCTCAAACTTTACAAAGATAACACATTCATAGGTATCTCCGGGAAACTTTATCGCAGAACCGTAATCAAAACTGAAGGAGCCTCCGGCATCGATCGAACCTTCATACAGGTTATCAACAAGGTTGCCGTCATCATCATCAAAGAATACATGCATTTCTTCGATCTTTTTGTCGGTATCGTTTTTGATATAGAGTTTTCCGCCCGCAAGACTGTCCGCAACGACCAGTATGATCAGTATCAGTATCAGACCGGCAAGTATGCCGGCTCCTATATATATTCTCTTATTAAGCTTTTTCTCCGTTTTGGAACTTATTGCCATTGTAAATCTCCTCAAATTCGTTTTTTCATTCCGATACGGTAAAGACCTTATTTATCCTTTACCACATCTATGTCTTCGACCTCAGGCGCATTGGCTTCGTCAACCGTTCTCACGAGATTGGCCGTAAGATGCGAAGACACCGGACCTGCAAGCCAGAAAAAAAGTATGATCGCAAGCAGCTTAAAGGAAGTAAAATTAAATCCGCAAAGGATCACAAGTCCGATCAATACAAATAAAATAGCCAGAGTATCCCCCATTGCGGCGGAATGCATCCTGTTCAGCACATACTTAAAGCGGAACACTCCTATTACCGAAGTGATCGCGAACAGGAGTCCTACGCTTATGAATACGATCGCGGCGATGATTCTGATCTTTTCAAGCATGGTATCACTTCACCTTTTTTGAATTTTCCCTTTTTTCTTTATTGGCCTTAACCTCACGGTAAACACCGATGTAAATCTTGGTCAGAACAACAACCGCGAGGAAGCTTATCATCGCATAGATCGCGGCGATATCGGCCAGCCAGGCTTCGGCCATAAGTACCGTAAGTACCGAGATTATCATGATGATCAGGGTTCCGATCATGTTGACCGACATTATCCTGTCTGCGATCGTCGGGCCGATTATTGCCCGGATAAAGCATGCAAAAACAAGTATAAGCAGGACAACGATCACACCGATCAAAAATATTTCCATATATCCGCTCACAGTTTCTCCTCCATTTTCCGAAGACGTTTTACAAAAACAGAGTCGGATATTCCCACGCTCAAATGCTTATCAAGACAATGAACGAAAAATTCATCCTCATGCAGAGAAGACGTTATCGTTCCGGGTGTAAGGGTGATCGAATTGGCAAGCAGCACCCGGGCCGCTTTTGTTTTAAGGCCGGTATGAAAATGGACAACCGTCGGCTCAATGCTCTTCGCCTTAAAAATGATCAGCTTCATTACCGCAAAATTGGCCTTGATGATTTCAACGAGAAGAATAATAACATATATGAACAGATCAGGCAATATCTTCAGCACAAGCAATTCCTTTTTAAATGAATAGCCGAAGAATTTCACCATGAAAAGACATACAGCGGCAGATATGATCAGCCCGAACACAAGGATCTCCGGAGTAAACCTGCCGTTAAATATGATCCATAATAATGTCAGGAATATAAACATAGGCATCCTCAACTTTTTTATCAGCGAAAGACCTGATACATTGCTGCATCAGGTCAAGTTGCCTTTATTTTCCGCCTTTTTTCTGAAGGAATACCGGAATATTGATGCTTCCCTGCTCATTTCCCTTATTCTCTCCCGCAGAATTCTGGGGTGCGGGTTTTCTTGCAGGTTCAGCCTGCTGTTGTCTCTGCCCGATCGTGGCGGCTCCTGCGGCTGCACGGCTTCTGACATTCTGTGCGTTCTGTGAAGGAGTGCTCGGACGAAGGAAGAAATCAAGAGCCGAAGGCTTAAGGCCCGAATTATCTTCTGTTTCGTTCTCGGTCTCTTTCTTCACAGGTTCTTCCTGATGAGCCTCGGGAATTCCCACAGCTTCAATACCGGTTGCGATAACGGTTACGGTAACAACATCCTCATCACCGTCGCACAGACCGAAGATAACGTTCGCATCCTGGCCGGCAAGCTGTCCGACTACATCGGCTGCTTCATAAACCTCATTAATACGGAGATTACCGGTAAAGTTAAGGATGATATCCTTCGCACCCTCGATTGTGGTTTCGAGAAGCGGTGATGAAATAGCATATTTGACGGCGTCCAGACACTTATTGTCTCCCGAAGCGGTTCCGATACCGATATGGGCTACTCCCTTGTCTCTCATGACCGTACATACATCGGCAAAATCAAGATTGATCTCACCGTTACAGTTGATCAGATCGGTAATGCCCTGAACGCCCTGATGCAATACTTCGTCAGCACGTTTAAAGGCTTCCTTGAAGGTCATGTTCCTGTCGGCGATGTCGATCAGCTTGTCATTCGGTATAACGATCAGTGTATCAACCTGCTCTTTAAGGTTCGCAATACCCATAAGTGCATTTTCCATACGCTTCGAACCTTCAAAGGAGAAAGGCTTTGTAACAATTCCTACGGTAAGGATACCCATGCTCTTGGATGCCTGGGCAACTATGGGAGCTGCACCTGTACCGGTTCCGCCGCCCATTCCGCAGGTTACGAATACCATGTCGGCATTCTTGATGGCTTCTGTTATCTCATCTATATTCTCTTCGGCTGCTTTTGCACCGATCTCGGGACGTGCGCCTGCGCCGAGACCTTTGGTAAGCTTTTCGCCGATCGCAATGATATTTTCTGTCTTACATGTTCTTAACTGCTGTTTATCGGTATTGATGCAAATAAAATCAACACCGCTTATCTTCTCGTCAATCATACGGTTAACGGCATTGTTGCCTGCTCCGCCGACTCCGACGACCACTATCTTTGCTGATGATGTATTATCGTCATTCCTTATTTCGAGCACTTGTCTGACCTCCTTATGCAACTTACCTAATATATTACATTTTGTTGATGTAATAATCAAGAAAAAATCAATGAATTTCTTAAATTTTTCCCAAACCGCCTCATTCTGATCCTCAATCGATCAGTTTTGCAGTCACTTCCATGTTGTTTTCGGAATATTTTCGCATATCCACGCGGAAATTACCGCCCTGGTGATCCTCCCTGAGAGTTTGTAACACTGCCCGGATATTTCTGATCCTCAGATCATTATCCCCATCGATGCCAAGCAGTATCCGATCACCTCCCATATAAAGCGTAATATCGTTTCTCAGCCCGAATACGACTCTTTCGGCGCTCAGACCGTTCTTTTCGAGAGCCTTAAGTATAGTCATAAGGGTCTCAAACAGATCGGTGTTGCCCATTTCGAGCTTTTCTCCCTGAACGACTTTTTCGAAATCAAAGCCTTCGACCATTGCGATCGAATCAAGCGGTGTGTCCGTGCTTTCGACAACTATACCCTCTCTGTCGAAATGCATGTATTTGCCCATATGTTCGACACATCCGGCTACCGATTTGCCGTAGACATAAATGATCACGGAGTTTCTGTCGACAATCTCAACATCCGTCTTTTCAATGAACGGAATATGCTTTTTCGAACTCCTGTTGATCCTCCATGCAAAGAACTGTGTATAGTCGTCGAGCCGGCCTCCGGTAAAGAGTCTGCTCCGTATCTCTTCATCCGTATAGATGCTGTCATTGCGGAACTCGATATTTTCGAGTCTGAAGCTGACAAGGTAAAAAACGATCGCGGCAACGACTATAAATAAAAGGCTAAGCTTCGTATACCTGTTCATCCGACATTTCCCTGACTGTGTAATTTGATACCGACAGTGCTATCCCCATCTCTATCATGATAACCATAAGCGAACTGCCTCCGTAGCTGATAAACGGAAACGGTATTCCTGTTGCGGGAATACTGTTTGTTACAACAGCGATATTCAGCATAACCTGCAACGCGATATGCGCCAGAACTCCGGTTGCAATTAGTCCGCCGTACAGGTCGGGAGCATTGATCGCTATCAGCATCAGTCTCCAGAGCATGAAAAGCACGGTCGCGATAACGAGTATTGCGCCGAATATCCCGAGCTCCTCGCATATTATCGTAAATATCATGTCCGTATGGACCTCTGGGATGTATCCGAGCTTTTCGATACTCTCTCCGAGCCCCTTGCCCCACAGGCCGCCCGAAGCTATGGCATACAGTCCGCCGAGTATCTGTGAGCCGCTCTCGAGATTTTCGGGGTGCAACCAGTTCTGTATTCTTTCCGCCCTGTATCCCGCAAATACGACAAAGGGTACGGCAGCAGCGATAAGAAGCAGTACGACCCAGATATAATATACTTTCCTTCTTGATACCGTAAAACAGATCACGGTCAGAATGCCCGCCATGATGATGGCGGTTGACAGATTCTGTTTCGCAACCAGTCCCAAAAGAGGCGCCATTATGATTATGACCGCAATATATCCCGAAAGATAATTCATTTTTTTCGGTGATCTTTGTGCAAGATATGCGACCATCACTATAAAGCATATCTTTGTAATCTCTGAAGGCTGGAAATTACCGAGACTTCCGAGTTTTATCCACCTTGACGATCCGCCGGCCTCATAGCCCTTTAAAAGAACATAAACCTGCATCCCGAGACACAGCAGATACAGCATCCACACGGGTTTCAGCCATTTTATGCCAAACCACGGCTTTATATACCACCTGTAATCGATCCTTGAAACGATCAGCATCGCGATAAATCCAAGGATCAGAAACAGCCCCTGTCTGTTAAAATACAGCTTGGCATCGCCGTAATAACGTGCAGCATTGTAAGAGCTTGTGCTGTAGATCATAACAAGTCCGAAAACACTCAGGAACAGGCACAGCATTATCAGTACAACATCATAGCTGCTGAGTACGGTCTTTTTAGTGTAACGCATTTACGAGCTCCTTAAATATACGTCCACGCTCTTCATAGTTTTTGAACATACCCCAGCTTGCACAGCAGGGTGACAACAGTACATTTTCACCGGGAACGGCATGACTGCTGCAGAATTCGACCGCCTCATCCATGCTCTCCACAAATGTGATAGCCTCAAATCCGTGCTTGCGCGCGCACTCCGCGATAGCGTATTTTGTAGCGCCCATCAGTACCAGATGCTTGATCCTGTCACCGAAGCACTCTATCCATTCGGAATAATCGGCACCCTTGTCATATCCGCCGCCTATCAGATAGGTCGGTGCATTCATGGCTTTAACGGCCTGTATCGAAGCATCGGGATTGGTCCCCTTCGAATCGTTGTAATATTTTACACCGTTTTTCGTTGCCACATACTCTATCCTGTGCTCAACGGGCTTGAAGCTAGAAAGTGCCTCTCTTAAGATATCGAGCGGAACATTGAAATACAGTGCGGCCGCAATCGCAGCCATAACATTTTCGTAATTGTGAAGTCCGATCAGCTGCAGCGTATCCGTTTCGCAAATAAGTGTATTCTCACCGTTTACTGCATGCCATATACGCCCGTTTTCGTAAAACAGACCGTTTTCAAGACTTCTTTTCGACGAGAACCATACAACTGTGGGCTTAAGGTTCTGTGCGCATTCTCTCAAGGTCGCATCCTCGTAGTTTAAAACACAGATGCCATCCTGAGTCTGATTGGAAGCGATGTTCATCTTGGCAGCAATGTAATTTTTCATCGTATGATGCCTGTCAAGATGATCGGGAGTTATATTAAGTACCATGCTCACATCAGGCTTGAAGGTCTTTATCGTATCAAGCTGAAAGCTCGAGAGCTCCGCAACGGTAACACCGTCATCGGTAGTGCTGTGTACAAGTTCGGTATAAGGAGTGCCTATGTTGCCTACGACTATCGTATTTTTGAATACCTTTGAAAGAATATGTCCGGTAAGCGCCGTAGTAGTCGTTTTGCCGTTAGTTCCGGTAATTCCGACGATCCGGCCTTTGGCATAATAATAGGCAAGTTCTATCTCGCCTATCACAAGAGTGCCCTTTCTTTCCATAAGAGTGACAAAAGGCAGATCGCGGGGAACACCGGGACTTAAGATCAGTATATCAAGCTTCTGTCTGCAGTCGTCGGGAATATCACCCAGCACTATCCTTCCGTTAAATGTGTCGTTAAGTTTCTGTCTGATCGATTCTTCGGTCAGTATATTCTTGGCGTTCGCGTCAAACAGGATCAGTTCTGCATTTTCACCCGAAAGAAGATTGGCTGCAGCGGTTCCGGAAAGGCCTGCGCCTATTATCATTATCTTTTTGCCGGAAAAGTCCATGGCAAAGACCTCCATACCATATATTGTGTTTTTTCATATATTCCATAACATTATATGCGACTTGTCAGTGTCCGTCAATACCTTCGGGAAGAACATCGGAATTTAATTCGTCGGTAAACAGGCCGTCATCCGTATCGACATCTCCGATCAGACTGTAATCCACACTGTATTCGATATCTCCTTCGGGATAAAGTCCGAGATACGGCATCACTTCCTTCAGTATCGAGGAAGAAAGCCTGGTTGCGGGACTGCTGCTTCCGACAAGCTTTTCGTCATGCACTTCGTCTATGACAACGTAAATGAGCACCTTGGGATCATCCACCGGAGCAAATCCGCAGAACGAAACAACGTACTTTTTCTCTTCACGTGGTCTTTTCTGTGCCGTTCCGGTCTTTCCGCCGACAAGATACCCTGAAACTTTGGCCGGAGAAGCGGTTCCGCTCTCAACTGTCATATAGAGAGCATTCCTGATAAAATCCGATGTTTTTTTGCTGACGGTATCGCTCTCGGCGAAGGTCGTGCCCTCTTTCAGCTCGGTCCTTCCGTCCGTCTTGACCTCCTTTACCACATGAGGCTTGTAATATGTTCCGCCGTTGATGATGGAACTGTAAGCCGAAGCCATCTGGATCATCGAAACATTGAAGGTGGTACCGAAGCTGCAGGTTGCAAGCTCTGTTACATTCAGATTTTTCCGGTCTATGATGATTCCGGCGGTTTCTCCGGTCAGATCTATCCCTGTCTTCTGCCCGAACCCAAAGCGTTTCTGATACAGATAAAATCCGTCGGGGCCCAGCTTCTCGGCTATTTCCATGAGGGCACAGTTGCAGGATTTCATAAGGGATTCGGCAAGATTGATATGTCCGTGCCCGCTTTTGGCATTACAGCCTATAGTCCAGCCGCCTACCTCTTTAAACCCGAGGCACTCAAAATCCGAACCCGAATATACCTTATCCTCTTCAAGCGCTGCGGCAACCGTGATCGTCTTAAATGTCGAACCGGGCTCGTATGTATCGGAAATGCAGAAATTCCTCCACATTCTGTACATCGCGTTAAGCCGTTCGGTATCGTTCATCGCCAGAAGCTCTTCTTCGGTATAGATCCCCTCAAGAGCCCTCGGTTCGTTCAGGTTGTATTCCCTGTTTGAGGTCATCCCGTAGATCTCGCCGCTGTTCGGGTCCATGACGATCACGCCGATATTGTTGCAGCCTGTTTCCTGCTGAAATTTCAGTGACTTTTCCTGTATTACGGTCTGAATGTTAAAATCTATAGTTGAAACGATCGTACTGCCCGCTTTCGGCGGTTTTTCCACCTTCCGCATATTTAGTTCGGAATCGTAATAACCGTAGGAAAGTCCGTCAACACCCGTCAGTGTATCGTTATAATACTGTTCAAGGCCGTAATTGCCGCTTCCGTCATTTACAAAACCGATAACATGCGAAGCAAGATCACCGTAAGGATATACTCTTTCAAACTGCTCCTCGAACCATACTCCGACAACGAATTTATGGGAGTTTTTGTATTTGTTGAATGCCGAGACCAGTGCGTAATCGATGTCCTTTTCATAAACTATGTAGGAGCTGTCCTTATTGTCCGTGATCAGTTTTTCGATCTCCTTACGGTCGTAGGAAAATACCGTTTCTATACCGTCAAGTGTCGGTTTCAGGTAATAATCCTGGCTCATGATGACCTTAGGGTCGATCACGACATTATAGACCTTTTCGCTGCGCGCAAGGATAATCCCGTTCCTGTCAAGGATACGTCCTCTTTCCGACGCAACTGTCTTTGTAGAATAACTCTGCTGTGAAAGAACGGCTTTGGCGTATCTGTCGCCGTTGACATTATTGAGATAAACGAGACGTCCGATCAAAATTCCGCATAAAACAAGAATCACGAAGAAAACCAGATATAGGTTTTTCTTCATGATACCTGTCAGTTTTTTATTCTCTTTTTTGCGACGCTCTTCTCTGTAATTCTCCATAATACTTTAAAATACGACCTTTCAGATGTTCGGGCAGCATCTTAAGGGATCAATGAAAGCTGTCTTACATGCCCGGTATCCGAAGGCTCATAATAGAGAACCTTGTTGTTATTCGGATATACCATACCGAGTTTTCCCACTGCCACACTATAAATATAATTTCTATCAACCTGTGTGTCAAGAGATGCTTTAAGGCTTTCATTAAGTGCATTTACATCCGCAAGCTCATTCTTTGCTATCGCGATCTTTTTCTCGGTCTGGGTGATGTCGGACTTGGTCTCGAGCATCCTGAATGCCGATGCAAGAAGAACAAATACCGCTGCGATCATCGTAAGAGTATAGAAAATGTTGATATCGATCCTGCGGCGTACCTTTACCTTCGTTCCTTCTTCATTTTCGATGCGTATATGCTTCTCAAAATGTCTTGAAGGCTCGATATAATCCGCCTCATTCGTTCCGATCAGTTCTTCCTCAAGCTCTTCCGCTTCATAATCTTCGAGTGTGCTGATCTTCCTTGCGGCATTCCCGTTAAAGCCCTGTTTATAGAGCCCGTTGTAATAATGCCTGTCAAAAGCATACTTGTTTGTCTTCGTCATAATGATACTCCCTTCGCAATCCTTTGCCCAGGAACCTGTTCCGTTCGGGCATCCTGCCTTCCCGTTACCGTTTGCCTTTTATACTTCCGTGTGTTTTTCAAAGATCCTGAGCTTGGAGCTCTTCGATCTGGGGTTTGTTTTCATTTCGTCTTCCGACGGTATTACCGGTTTTTTGGTGATGCATTTTCCTTTCGGTTTTCTTCCGCATACGCAGACCGGAAAGTCCGGAGGGCATATGCAGGGGTTTTCCGCATCGTTAAATGCATGTTTTACTATCCTGTCCTCAAGCGAATGAAATGAGATTATGCACAGTCTTCCGTTTTCATTCAGCCTGTCTATCATCTTGCCGATCGTATCGTTAAGAACTTCAAGCTCCCTGTTCAGTTCGATCCTGATCGCCTGAAAGGTCCTTTTTGAAGGATGCCCGTCTTCAAGCTGTCTTACTCTTGCAGGTTTGGCCGCTTTTATGATCTCGTTCAGTTCGAATGTGGTTTCGACCGGTTTTCTGCTTCTTGCTTCGCAGATATGTTTTGCAATGTTTTTGGCAAATCTGTCTTCGCCGTATTTTCTGATCACATCAAACAATTCCTTTTCGGAATAATCGTTTATGATGTTGTATGCTGTTTTTTCCTGCCTGTCATCCATCCTCATATCAAGAGGCGCATCGTTCATGTACGAGAAGCCTCTTTCGGGAGTATCGAGCTGGTACGACGAAACCCCAAGATCAAGCAGGATTCCGTCCACCTTTTCGACACCGGCCGCATCAAGGATCTTGTCGAAATTCTCGTAGTTGCTTCGAAATATCAAAGCTCTTTTTTTATTCGAAGTGCTGTTTGCCTTAACAGGCGATAAAACATCACTGTCGTTTCTGCTTACGGGCTCCAGCCCCGCTCCCGCTTCGTTCAGATGTGCGGTGCCTGCTTCTATCGCATCTTTGTCCTGATCGATGCCGATCAGCATTCCCGAAGCGAAGCTTTTGTAAATCTCTGCGGAATGTCCGGCACCTCCCAGGGTCCCGTCCACATATATTCCGTTTTCCTTTATATCAAGCCCTTTGAGTACCTCGTTAAGGAGCACCGGAATATGTGAAAATGTATTCTCTTTTTCTTCTTTCATTTCCGACCACCCCTTCCGTTATGTACCGTCCGGTCTTTGGTTACAGCCTTAATCCGAATTCCGTTGACATTCTTTCGGCAATGTTCTCCATCGTATCGTCGGACTGTGCGTTTTCAAGCTTCTCTTTCGCCCAAAGCTCGATCTTGCCGATAACGCCGACAAATACTACATCTTTGTCTATTCCCGCCAGGCTCTTTAAATTGGCCGGGATAACGATCCTGCCCTGCTTGTCGATCTCGGCTTCCGCCGCATTCTGTGTGAAAAATCTCTGTAATTCTCTTGTCTGCTTTGTAAACGGAAGTTCTGCAAGCTGTGCGGCGAATCTTTCCCAGTATTCATAAGTCAGAATGTAGAGGCATCCGTCCAGTCCGGCGGTGATAACAAACTTTTCCTTAAGTTCTTCGCGGAATTTCGCGGGCACGATTACTCTGTTCTTAGGATCAAGAACATGATTGAATTCACCCATGAACATGTCATCATTTCCTCCACTTCATTCCACTTTTACCCACTTTGCCTCCACTCTGTCTCCATCTTACAATAAAAATATTCAAAAATCAAGTACAATTTAACAAAAATTTCAGAATTCTTTCGAAACTTTGTTCTTACAGAACGCTTGTTCTGCACAATTCAATACAATTTCGAATATTTGTTCGCATATTAATAAAAAATGGCATAAAAAAAATGCTTACCGGGTCCGAAGAATGGCTTCGGACCGGTAAACAGTCAGAAAATTTTCCGTATTCTATTTTGATCTTTTATTACCGTAATCGCAGTACATCGGAACGGTTTTAAGCTTCGCCGCCCGTATCCTGAAAAATATTATCAGACCGAGAGAAACAACAACCAGAAGCCCGCTAAGCAGCTGTGATACGGCAATGCCTGTCCTCCAGAGGAAGAGCTGGTCTGTTCTTAATCCTTCGATCCACAAACGTCCGAGTCCGTATCCTAACAGATAAAGAAGACCGATCTCTCCGTCAAATTTCTTATGCCTCCAGTAAATTAACAGGATTATCAGTAAGGCAAGATTCCATAAAGACTCGTATAAAAAAGTCGGCTGAACCTGAACATAGGTAAGCCCGTCCGCACCTGCGACGAGATTGTTCCTGATCTGCATGATGCTTTCAAGCGCTCTTTCCTTGCCTGCATAGATCTGCGCAAGCGCCGTATCCGATATCACTTCGGGTTTAAAATAATTGCTCAGAGACTGATCCGCTACCGGTATCTGCATTGCAAACAGACTTTCCGTATAATTTCCGAAGCATTCCCTGTTAAAGAAATTGCCCCATCTTCCGACAAGCTGTCCAAGTATCAGTCCGACAATTCCCGTATCGAGAAGAACAAAAGGATTGATCTTCTTAACTTTAGCGTAGATAAATACACACAGAAAAGCTACTATCACACCGCCGTATATCGCAAGTCCGCCGTTTCGCAGATTAAATATCTGTAACAGATCGTTCTTGTAATCCTTCCATTCAAAGGCAACGGAATACAGTCTTGCGCCTATTACCGAACAAGGGATCGCTATCAGTGCAAAATCCGAATACAGCTCGGGATCCTGCCCGCTTCTTTTGGCCTGCCATCTTGCAAGAAGAAGTCCACCGATCATGCCGAATGCAATGATCACACCATAAAAAGCAATATTAAAACCGCCGATCGTAAAGCCTCTGGGCACATGTCCGAGACTGATCCCAAGTTTCGGAAAATTGATCCCGTACCGGTTATCCCACCATGAAAACATAATACTTCCTCATTAAACATTAAATCTGAACAATACAACATCGCCGTCCTGCATTACGTAATCCTTTCCTTCGGAACGGACAAGTCCTTTTTCCTTGGCGGCGTTAAACGAACCGCATGCGATAAGCTGGTCGTAGCTGACTATCTCGGCACGGATAAATCCTCTCTCGAAATCGGAATGGATTTTCCCGGCAGCCTGAGGTGCTTTGGTGCCCTTTTTGATCGTCCATGCGCGTGTTTCCTTCTCACCGGCAGTCAGATAGCTCATCAGACCGAGCAGATCATAACTTGCCACGATAAGCTTCTCAAGACCCGAGCTTTTAACTCCCATATCGTCAAGAAATGCCTTCTTGTCTTCATCCGAAAGCTCGGCAAGCTCCTGCTCTATCTCGGCACATACAACAAATACACCGTTGCCCTGCTCTGCCGCTATCCTGCGGACAGTCGCCACATGAGGATTGGAGGCTCCGTCATCAGCCAGATCGTCCTCATTGACATTGGCCGCATATATTACAGGTTTTGATGTAAGAAGCCAGAAACTGTCTATCAGAGCCTGTTCATCATCATCTGCAGCCTCGTACACGCGTGCGGGTTTGCCTGCCTCAAGCAGATCCTTAAGCTTCTTTAATACGTCAACTTCCTTGGCAAGACCCTTGTTGCCGGCCGCAGCAGCCTTTGCGCCTTTTGCGATACGTTTCTCGACCGTATCGAGATCGGCAAATATCAGCTCCAGATCGATCGTCTCAATATCCCTTGCCGGATCAACGCTTCCCTCAACATGTATGATATTCGAATCCTCAAAGCATCTTACGACATGAACGATCGCGTCAACCTCGCGTATGTGTGAAAGAAACTGGTTCCCGAGACCTTCACCCTTGGATGCTCCCTTTACAAGGCCTGCGATATCGACAAATTCGATGACCGCCGGTACCGTTGATTTTGAACTGTACATATCGGTAAGGACTTTAAGTCTCTCATCCGGTACGGCAACAACGCCTACATTCGGATCGATCGTACAGAACGGGTAATTGGCCGATTCGGCTCCCGCCTTTGTCAGAGAATTAAACAATGTGCTTTTCCCGACATTGGGAAGTCCGATTATTCCTAATTTCATATTAAACTGCTATCTCCTTGGTTACATTTTTTTAAACAAAACAAAAGCATTATACACTAAGCACCGACCGATTGCAATGCTCTTTCAGTTTCCGTTTTTCAGAATATTTTTTCCTTCATACATCTTACGGTCCGCGCGTTCAAATACCTTTGCGACACAGTCGTCTTCTTTTTCAAATCTTGACATACCGCACGCGATCACGATGCCTCCGTTTTCGGATGCTTCTTTATTGTGGTTTGCCACCCTGTCAATAAGCTCATCGATCACCGCATAATCCTCTCCCTGCGCAACCACGGCGAATTCATCGCCTCCGACCCTGAATACGGGACTGCGTTTGAACGTATCACAGATAAGCTTACATGCATCCCTGATATACTGGTCTCCCGCCTGATGACCCTGTGAATCGTTTACCTTCTTAAGATCGTTGACATCAAAGATCACGATGGCAAAATCTATATCGTTACCCTCATTGATCATGCTGTCCAGCTTCTCTTCCTCGTCCAGATAGGCATGCTTGTTCCTTACACCCGTCAGAGCATCGATATGTGCCTGATTCTCCGCAAGTGACAGACGTTTCTGATATTCCTGTTCCTGTCTGACAAGATTATCGATATCGTTAATACCGATGATCAGCCTCTTACCTTCTTTTTCGTCGATCATTGCGGCTTTAAGCTGAACATATCGGGGAATGTTGTCGGCGACCATACGGTAATTAATTGCAAATATCCCGTTTTTGCTTATTTCCTCAAGTATCTTCTCTTTAGCGAACACAGAGACAAAATGCGTCAGGTCGCTGTGATAAACCACTTTTCTCAGATATTCGGAAGAAGTATCGAAGAAATCGGTCCCTTCCTTGGGTAACATAAATCTGTTATAGTCCTCCGAAGCACTGAGTTCCCAAAATCTGTCACTTTCCGGATCGATCAGGTAAACACAGATGAAATCTCCGACCAGTGCATTGATGCGTCTGTATACCGTGCGTTCCTCCTGGATGCGCTCTGCCGCCTGACGTTGTTTCATTTCCTCATTGATATCGTTCACGCCGATGATGATGCAGTTTTCATCGTCATCCACTTTGGATACCTTCATGGAAACATAGATAGGTCCGTTTTCCGAAAGAAGACGGTAGGTCATAACGAAGCTTTTATTCTTTTCCAGAGTATCCGTAAGGAAATCTTTTTTCATACTGTCGACGAATTTCTGTCTGTCTTCCTCGTAAATAAACTGTTCGGCCTCATCTTTACATGATACGAAGAAGTCATTTCCTCTTCGAACCTCTTTCAGCGAATCCGATGTATCATTGGTTTTGTACTCGATATAATCGCCTGTTACGACATTTATATAAAACAGGTCGGCATATCCGTGAGTCAGGGTCTGTGAAATATGTGAAAGAATGATCTCATTGGTCCTGGCTCTTTCATATGCTTCCTTAGTGGTAGCCTGCTCATGCTGGATACGCACCATATCGGTAACATCCTGGCACATACCGAGAGTGCACAGTCTTCCGACAGAATCGATAAATTTCAGCTTGGTGGTTTGGAACTGTCTTTGATTGCCGGCAGCATCGGGTACGTCTTCATAGAAAATGTAGGGCTCATCCATTGAAAGCGCCATCTTGTCATCATCGACAAAGTGTCTGGCGGTTTCGGCATCAAATATCTCGGCATCGGTAAGTCCTATTACACCGTCGGGGTTTTCTTTATGGGCATATTCGGCAAATGCCTGATTACATGCAAGATATATGCCCGTTACGGCATCCTTTGAAAAACTTAATGCCGGCATATTGTCAAGAAGAGAAGAAATGGATTTCTGCAGTTCCCTGATCTTATCGGCTTCTATTATGCCCACTCTCATCTCTTCTTTTTCACTTCCGATAACAACTGCCCTGAGCAGACATGTTCCAAGCATATAGGCAACCGAATAGAGAGGAAGGTAAGGGAACCAGAACTGTAAGAGCAGCAGAACCGCCATCAGAACTCCGAAAGTTGAAACCGTCCGGTATCTTCTTTGCAGCAGTTCCGGCAGATTTCTCCGCCTCATCGTCAGGGTACTGTTTGCCGACAACGTTACCAAAAGGATTATCTGCAGTAAAAGAAGGATATCTCTGAGAGGCTTTGTATGATAAACGCAGTCTTCATCGATCTTAAAGATCACTGGAATAAAGATATTGATGAACGCACATATCGTTACCATAAGCGACAATATACGTCCCGCATAGACAAAAAAACGTCCGAACCCGTCACGTTCATCCAGGTATGTGATCACATAATGCGACCAGAATACTATTCCGGCAGCCATTGCGATATAATAGACAGACGTGTCGGCAAACAGGAGCTTCGCCTTCTTGAAATGTTCGAGCAGACCCCACAGTATATCCGTAACATAATAGACAATGACAGCATACAAAAAACCTCTGTAAACTTTCCATGTCGAAATTTTCGCAACATTATTGCGATTCAGAAGTATATCCTGATTCTCGATCAAAAGTATAAGCAGTGCAAGTATCCCAATCGCAGAGTAATACATTCATTCAGCCCCTTATTCATTAAGAAATGAGATTCACCGTATCAGAATTAGTATACAATAAAATACATCAAAAAACAATATTATTGTATTGACTTGATTTTTCTTTTGGGTATACTCAAAATGTTCTTATAAAACAGAGAATAATCCGATCTATTTTACGAAAGGTGATCATACTATGTTTATAAAAGGATTTACATACGGATTTGATGGAAGAAGAGGTTCCTACCGCACTGACGAAGCGGCTGTTTCGATGGAAAGGCTTGCTTTGCTCGGAGGCGACTGGGCAGCCCTTGCATTTACCGTAATGCAGGATACCTTCAGTTCAACGGCTATCCGCCCCGATTACCGCTATACCGTAACGGACAGGGATGTGACCGAAGCAGTGGATAACCTTCACAGGCTCGGGATTAAAGTATGCATGAAACCCATAGTCAACTGCATGGACGGTGTATGGCGCGCCAATATCACATTTCCCGATACCGAATGGGGCAATCGCGGTTACTGGCATGACTGGTTCTCATCCTATACCGGATTTCTGTGTCATTACGCCGAGATCGCCGAAGAGACAGGCTGCGAGATGTTCTGTGTCGGATGTGAGATGCTCGGTACCGAAGCTAAGGAGGAATACTGGCGCGAGACCATTAAAGCGGTACGCGAAGTATATCACGGACCGCTTGTATACAATACCAATCACGGACACGAAGCAGATGTAAACTGGTGGGACGCGGTCGACTATCTCGGTACTTCTGCCTATTACCGCGTTGCGGACAGACCCTGCGAGACTATGGAAAACATGAAAGCTGCATGGGATACCCATAAAGAAAGCTTGCGCGCAATTTCCGAACGTTTCAACAAACAGATCATCTTCATGGAGATCGGCTGTCGAAGCGCAAGCGGATGCGCGATGATGCCGTATGATTTTTCACATAAGGAATTCCCTTACGACGAGGACGAACAGGCCAATTTCTACGAATCCTGTTTTCGTTCGATGTGGGATGAACCCTGGTTTGCCGGCTTCTTCTGGTGGGACTGGTATACAAATATCCCCTCGCACAGTCCAGAGACCGGTTTTTCGATAGTCGGCAAAAAGGCAGAGAATGTAGTTAAAAACTGGTATTCAAAGAACCGCTCATGATAAATGCTCAGAGTATCTTCATTTTCTTGAGCTTCTCAAGGGTTTCCTGTGCATTTTTGTTTAAAATACCGGTTCCTCCCGCTGCTTCCCATTCTCTGATGTTTTTTTCGTAATCATCGATCAGGATGCAGTCCTTACCGGTGCAGTATCTGGGCTTGTGTTCACGAATGACAACATTTACCTTAACTTTTTCGGACAATATGCGGTGTACCCACTCTGTCTTGTCTTCGGCAGCGTCGGTTATGCCGCGTTTTGGTCTCGGGATCCCCGTCAGTATCTCAACCGCATCACCGTATTTTTCATACAGGGCATGAAACAGTTCTATAGCCCCGGGCATCGGCTCAAGCTTACCGTAGAAATGTCCGACATCCCGTATCCTGCCCCACATCAGTTCTTCACGGGGGCCTGTGATCCCCTGCGCAAGCGGCTCCAGCCCGCACAGTTCTGTCACTCCGCGGTCAAAATCCGCAAGGACTCCGTCCATGTCAAAATATATCCGGCTGACTTTTACCGTATCTGTGGCAGCTTCATCCTTGATCCTGCCTGTATCTTTTAAGTCATCCTGTCTGTCTTTCCTGTTTTTTCCAGTCATCTCATTTACCATATTCAGAATAGCTTACACCTGTATATTTTTTAAAACATTTTCCAAAGTAGTTGGGATCCGGTATACCGACCTCTTCAGAAGCCTTGTACATCTTGAAGCCTTTTTCCGCAAGCTCGACAGCCTTCTGCATACGGCATTCGGTCAGATATTCGATAAAATTCTTTCCGGTATCCAGCTTGAATTTCCTGCTCAGATAGCTCGAACTGAAGCCGAAATGCTGTGCTGCCGATGTCAGGTTCAGTTTCGGATCTTTGTAATTCTGCGTGATATATTTAACGATCTGGTCGGTTGCCGACATTTCCGAGTATATGTCAGACGCCGGATCTTCCTGCCGCTCATCGTTACCGGCAACGGGATTCTCCGGAGATACATCCTTTTGTGCTGTCTTCTTCCCGGCATTATCATCCAGTCTTTTCTTTACACGCTCAAGTACTTCAAGCACCTCATTGCGGACCATCGGCTTGAGCATATATTCAAATACCGGCAGGCTCACACATTTACGGGCATATTCGAAATCATCGTAAGCGGTCATAATGATTATCACCAGGTCCGGATAGCGCTTTGTTGCTACTTCCGTAAATTCGATACCGTTCATGAAAGGCATCGCAATATCAACAAATGCTATATCCGGTTTCATCTCGTCAATAACATTGATCGCTTCGATCCCGCTTGCCGCTTCCCCGACGACCTCCATTCCAAGGCTCTCCCAGTCAAATGAAGCAAGCATAAGCTTACGTACCGATCTCTCATCGTCTATAAGCATCACTCTGTACATTAACAACCTCCCGTCA
>JAILIQ010000212.1 GCA_024695205.1 Lachnospiraceae bacterium | reverse complement strand
TGTGTATGTGGCGAATGCTATGCTCCCGGGCAGTGGTTGCTGTCGGGCGAATGGCTCATAAGTCATGCGCCTGAGCAGAAAGATCCATATAAGGATTTTGATGAAGGACCAAAGCCCGGGAGTTGATACTCACCGGGCTTTTGTACGTTAAAGCGAAAGTGGTGTGCAGTATCGCAAAATGAGACTCGTTACCGGACATACATGACATCGGGCGGGCTTACCCGCAAGATACACTCATCGAAAAAATCCCAAATATAAGAGGAGAGAAAGATTATGAAAAAACCAGTTTTGACCAGAATCATTGCAGTATTGTTCACCGTCGTTTTAGGACTTACGGCTCTTACCGGATGCTCGAAAGAGAACAAGACAAACGGCGGAACAGGTTCAAACAGCAACAAAGAGAGTGACATCTACCGTACTCTCGACGAGATCAAGGCAGACGGAACTGTCAACATCGGCGTATTCTCCGATAAGAATCCATTCGGATACGTTGACGAGAACGGCAACTATCAGGGTTATGACGTTTACTTTGCCGAGAGGATCGGTAAGGACCTCGGCGTAAAGATCAACTATGTTTCAACCGAAGCAGCCAACAGAGTTGAGTACCTTGAGACCGGTAAGGTAGACATCATCCTTGCCAACTTCACAGTAACCGAAGAAAGAGCACAGAAGGTTGATTTCGCTCTTCCCTACATGAATGTTGCGCTCGGTGTTGTATCACATGACGATAAGGTCATCACCGACCTTTCACAGATCGGCGCCGATGAGCAGGTTATCGTAATCTCGGGTACCACCGCTGAGACCTATCTTGAGAAGAATCATCCTGACATCAAGCTCCAGAAATTCGATTCCTATGCTACAGCCAAGACTTCATTTGAGAACCGCACAGGCGTTGCATGGGCAAATGACAATACCGAAGTTATCGCATTTGCTATCGAAAATGCAGGCTACACCGTAGGCATTCCTTCACTCGGCAGCCAGGACACCATCGCTCCCGCAGTTTCAAAGGGAAATAAAACACTCCTTGACTGGATCAACAATGAGATCAAATCACTTGCAGACGAGAAATTCTTCCATGCCGATTATGAAGCAACACTTCTTTCAACATACGGCAAGGATTATGAGGATACACTCGTTGTAGAGGGCGGAGTTACAGCAGGAAGCAGTGCAGCCGCAGGTTCACTGAATATCGTCCCCGGCAACGGCGAGACCATCAAGATCGCTGCATCTGCTACACCCCATGCAGAGATCCTTGAAAAGGCAGCTCCCATCCTTGAGCAGTACGGCTATAAGCTTGACGTCGTAGAATTTGCGGATTATGTTCAGCCCAACCTCGTAGTTGAATCAGGTGAGTTTGATGCCAACTATTTCCAGCATGTACCTTATCTTGACAGCTTCAACGCAGAGCAGGGAACCCATCTTGTAAATGCGGGCGGCATCCACTATGAGCCCTTCGGTATCTATCCCGGAACAAAGAAGAGCCTTGCGGACATTGCTGACGGCGACAGTGTTGCGGTTCCCAACGATACCACCAATGAGGCAAGAGCCCTCCTGCTCCTTCAGGACAACGGTCTTCTGAAATTAAAGGACGGTGCCGGACTTACCGCTACCGTAAACGACATTGTCGAAAATCCCAAGAACATCAAGTTCGTTGAGCTTGAGGCTGCCCAGGTTGCACGTGTCGTAAATGAGGTTGCTTATGTCGTATTAAACGGCAACTACGCACTTGAGGCAGGCTACTCCGTAGCAAAGGATTCTATCGCTTATGAGTCCAGTAACTCCGTAGCAGCCAAAACTTATGTAAACATTATCGCAGTTCTTTCCGGCCATGAGTCCGACAACAAGATCAAGGCTCTCGTGGAAGTCTTAAGGTCCGCTGATATTCAGAAATTCATCAAGGATACTTATGACGGTGCGGTAGTATTCTTCGAATAAGATGTACATAAAAATCTCCCGGGACAGGCGGTTCTGATAATTCAGGACCGTTTTGCCCGTCATACGGAAATCATTTTTTCAGAGGTTTTTAACATGAGTGAGATCGAGATCAGGAACCTGACAAAAAGATTTGAGGTAAAGGGTAATATCGTCACCGCCCTGAACAATGTAAGTCTAAGTATTGAAAAAGGCGATATTTACGGTATAATCGGAATGTCCGGTGCCGGCAAGAGTACTCTCGTCAGATCGATAAACTATCTTGAGAGGCCGACAGACGGGCAGATCATGATCGATGGCGTCGATCTTGCGTCACTTTCCGAAAAGCAGCTCAGGAAAATGCGCAGCGGTATCGGAATGATCTTTCAGGGCTTTAATCTGCTCGAACGGAGAAATGTCATCGATAATATCTGTTTTCCGCTGGAAATAGCAGGTATCAGGCGGAAAGAAGCCAGGGAACGTGCAAAGGAACTCTTAAAAACGGTAGGTCTTGAAGAAAAGGAAAAGGTCTACCCTTCCCAGCTTTCCGGAGGTCAGAAACAGCGTGTTGCCATAGCACGCTCTCTTGCCACCAACCCCGGTATACTGCTCTGCGATGAGGCAACAAGTGCACTCGATCCGCAGACCACCGAATCTATCCTCAGCCTCCTGCAGGAGATCAACGAAAGATTCGGGATAACGATCGTCGTGATAACCCATCAGATGTCCGTCGTAACAAGGATCTGCAACAATGTCGCGATAATCGATAACGGAGTCCTGGTCGAGGAAGGCGATGTGGCAAGCGTTTTCGCCAATCCGAAGACCGATGCCGCCAAAGAGCTGATCTTTGAAAAGAAGCAGGTTTATTCACCGGTAGAGACCTTAAACGGTGAACGAAAGATCAGGATCACCTTCAATGAGAATTCCGCCTACGAGCCCGTGATCGCAAATCTCATCTTAAAACACGGAACCCCGGTCAATATCCTTAAAGCAGATACACGCAATGTCGGCGGAAAGGCCAAAGGAGAGATGATACTCGGCCTCCCCGAAGGCAGGGCACTTCAGGAAGCCATGATCGAGAGCCTGAAGGCGAGCGGGCTGACCGTTAGTGAGGTTGAAGCGTGAAGAAACCGCCCGGCCTGACCGGTCAGGCATGCCGCATATAAATACCGTTTACAGGAGGCAGCTCAAATGTTTACCGATAAAGTGATAGAAATGATCCTGGTCGGGATCAAAGATACTCTGTACATGACGCTGGTTTCGACCGTGTTCGGATATGTACTGGGGCTTCCGCTGGGAGTCATCTTAAATGTTACGAGAAAGGACGGCTTAAAGCCCAACAGTGTGATCTACGGTATCATAGGCTTCATTTGCAACATCATAAGAAGCATACCGTTTCTGATACTGCTGATACTGCTCATACCCTTTACAAGATTTCTTGTAGGGCAAAGCTACGGTTCTACCGCAACCATCGTGCCGCTTGTGATCTGCGCGGCACCTTACATCGCCAGGGTTGTCGAGTCTTCGCTCAACGAAGTGGATGCGGGAGTCATCGAAGCCGCAAAAGCCATGGGTGCGAGCAATTTTCAGATCATTTTCAAGGTACTGCTTGCGGAAGCAAGAGTTTCGCTGTTTACCGGTGCTACGATAACCACAGGTCTTCTGCTCGGTTATTCGGCAATGTCGGGTACCGTCGGAGGCGGAGGTCTCGGAGATATTGCCGTAAGATACGGTTATTACAGATGGCAGACCGATATTATGATCGTCACCGTACTGCTCCTCATCGTTATTTTCCAGATCATACAGCATCTGGGAACAGGATTCTCGCGACGCATCGATCACAGAAAGAGATAAGGGATATTTATGGATCTGGAAGTCATTAAACGATATCTGCCGTTGTTTTCGAAGGCATTTTTGCTGACGGTCAAAATAGGCTGGCTCGGTATCGCTCTCGCATTCGTGTTTGGCATCGTCTGCGCATTTACGCTGTATTACAAAATTCCGGTGCTGTCTGCTATCGTCAGGTTCTATGTGGAGCTCTTCCGCAACACTCCCCTGCTCGTACAGCTCTTTTTCATCTACTACGGACTTCCTTCCGTAGGGATACGGATATCCGCAGAGCTTTGCGGAACCTTGGGGCTCGCGCTTTTAGGCGGCAGTTACATGGCCGAGAGCATAAGGAGCGGACTTGAAGCCGTACCCGCGATCCAGGCTGAAAGTGCAAGATCGCTCGGTATGACGAAATGGCAGGCATTCAGATATGTCATCGGTCCGCAGGCATTCAACATCAGCGTGCCCGGACTTCTGGCAAATGTGATATTCCTCCTGAAGGAAACAAGCGTGTTCTCGGCGATAAGTCTTATGGACCTGATGTTTACCGCCAAGGATCTGATCGGTCTGCATTACAACACGACCGAAAGCCTTTTCCTGCTTGTATTCTTCTACATTCTGATGCTGCTTCCGGTCTCATTTGCGGGAAGCCTGATAGAGAAAAAGGTACGGTTCGGGATGTATGGCAATTGATGCACAAAACATGTCCAGGTATTTCAGAAGATTGATATATAGTTACATTTCGGAATGCATGGAGATCAACGTAAAAGTATATCTCGGTATTTTGGGAGACTGATATGGGAATAGAGGTAGTATTTAAAGGCAGGAACTTTGTAAGACTGCTTACCGGACTCGGTGCCGCAATGAAGATAAGCCTGATCTCGGTTGCGATCAGTATCGTCTTAGGGATTGCACTCGGCATGCTGATGACGCTGAAAAAGCCGGTCATCAAAGCTATATCGCGCGTATATCTTGAGATCGTCAGGATCATGCCGCAGATGGTGCTGCTCTTCATTGTATTTTTCGGATTTACAAAGCTTACGGGACTTAATCTTTCGGCCGAGGTTTCGGCCGTGATCGTTTTCTCATTCTGGGGAACAGCGGAAATGGCGGATCTCGTTAGAGGATGTATGATCAGTATCCCGACAATACAGTACGAAAGCAGTGTTGCGCTGGGGATGAGCAAGCTTCAGACCTTTATTTACGTGATCGTGCCGCAGATAATCAGACAGCTGCTGCCCCTCTCGATCAATCTTATCACCAGGATGATCAAAACTACGAGCCTTGTGATGATGATCGGGATCGTCGAAGTGCTTAAGGTCGGACAGCAGATAATCGAAGCCAACCGCAAAACCGCTCCCAATGCCGCATTCGGCGTATTCGCAGTCGTATTTTTACTGTATTTTGCTGTGTGCTGGCCTATCAGCCGCCCGTCAAAATATCTTGAAAACAAATGGAAGAACTAGGGGATAACTATGGAAGAGATACTTAAGATCGAACATCTGCATAAAAGTTTCGAGAATCTGACCGTGCTTGATGATATCAACCTGACGGTAAAAAAAGGTGAAGTCGTTGTGATCGTGGGACCTTCAGGCTGCGGTAAGAGTACTTTCCTGCGCTGCATCAACGGGCTTGAGGATATCCAGGACGGCCGGGTTATACTTGGCGGACAGATCATCAATCCGGTCACACAGAAGGACATTTCATACAGACAGCAGATCGGAATGGTCTTTCAGAGCTATGAGCTTTTCCCTCATAAGACCATTCTCGGAAATATCATGCTCGCTCCCCTGAAGGTGCAGAAGCGCGACAAAAAAGAAGTCCGCAAAGAGGCTGAGCAGCTCCTTGAAAAGGTTGGTCTCTCATCAAAGAAGGACAATTATCCCCGCCAGCTCTCCGGCGGTCAGAAGCAGAGAGTCGCTATCGTAAGGGCACTCATCATGCACCCGGAGATACTGCTTTTTGACGAAGTTACTGCGGCACTAGATCCCGAAATGGTAAGGGAAGTCCTTGACGTGATCCTCGATCTTGCAAAACAGCAGCGTACAATGCTTATAGTAACGCATGAAATGGCTTTTGCACGGGCTATAGCGGACAGGATCGTTTTTATGGACGGCGGTTCCGTGATCGAAGACACCGACCCGGAAAAATTCTTTACAAACCCCGGTACCGAAAGAGCTGCAAGATTTCTGAAAACATTTGAATTTTAAATGATTTGTTGTTATGATCGTTTTATGGAGGGCAGATTATGATACAGGACATTTCACCCAGCAGACTCATAAATGCATATAACGATCAACAGCCGCAGAACGGAGACAGTATTCTCCTGTTTGATGATGAGGGCAAAGCCCTGCTCGGATCGGAAAACGGGCAAATTGTCTTTTTAGACATATCAGACCTGAATGATGCCCGGACCGTATACCTGTTTTCTATAGACGAGAAGCGCTTTTTTCTTTCTTTGGGTAATCCGGTTAAGGATAAGGACGGATTTGAATATCATTCCATAAGAGACGTCAGGGACCGTTTTGCGGATGCTTCAAAAGTTGAAGTTTATGCTGTTTTCACTGCCTATCATCTGTGGAAATGGTATTCGGACAATAAATACTGCGGAAAATGCCGGACCGCGCTGTCACTTGGGACAAAAGAGCGTTCGCTTGTCTGCCCTGCCTGCGGAAATACAGTTTATCCGAGGATCAATCCTGCCGTCATCGTCGGAGTCAAGAACGGCGAACGGCTTCTCCTTACGAAATACCGCCGCGGTTATAATCATAATGCGCTGGTAGCGGGATTTACCGAGATAGGCGAAACACTTGAAGAGACCGTGATGCGTGAAGTGATGGAAGAAACCGGTCTTAAGGTAAAAAATATCCGTTATTACAAATCGCAGCCCTGGGGAATGGCTCAGGATATTCTCATGGGCTTTTATTGCGATGTGGACGGCGATGATAATATCCGCATGGATGAAAGCGAGCTTAAATACGCCGAATGGGTCAAAAGAGACGATATCGTCCTTCAACCGAACAACCTAAGTCTTACCAACGAAATGATGCAGATGTTCAAAGACGGCAACGTATTATGAGCCATGGGGACGGGGTCAGCAGTTCATTTCCGACAAGTTTCAGGGCAGAACGCAAAGTGTCCTGGCGCCATATTCCTTCACACAGATCCCGGTCAGATTGAACCAGCCTGTACAATGATCGAAAATGATCGAACCCGTCGTTATGACATTGTCCTTATCCCGATCGCTTTTCGAGCCGCTGTATCCTGTCAAATGAAAAACCGGTAAAAATTGGCATTTTGTTTTTGATCCACATGCACATGACCGGCAAGATACTGCTTTTTTCAAATACACATGACCGGCATGATATTACTTTGCCAGATACGCTGCGATCTCGCTCATATCGTCCGACACAAGGACGTCCGAAAAATATTCCTTCCGTCCGAATCCCTTGTCAACGACATTATCCAGTACGCATTTGAACGGCTGATAGTATCCGTCCGTATCAAATAAAACGATCGGATTGGCGGTAATCCCAAGGCTCTTAAGCGCCATAACTTCCGTTATCTCATCAAGTGTACCGATACCTCCGGGCAATGCGATAAATGCATCCGCAAGCTCAATCATCTTCATTTTTCTTTCAGCCATGGTCTCCGTCTCTATATATTCGCTGAGTCCCATATGCTTTCTTTCCTGAATGAGCACAATCCCCGGCAGAACGCCGATAACCCTGCCTTGGTTCTTAAGCACCGAATCGGCGACAGCACCCATAAGTCCTTTGCTCGCTCCGCCGTACACAAGCGTATGACTGTTTTTCCCGATCCATTCCCCAAGGCGCTGTGCGGCCTCAGTGAATTTTTGATCGTTACCGCTGCTCGATCCGCAATAAACCGCAATATTCATTCTAAACTCTCCTCTTTTTTCCCTGCATGATCATGGAAAGCGGATAACCACTATGATCTATTGAAGAAAAATGACACTCCATCCTGTGTTCAGGATCAAATTCGGCATCACCTTCCGTGGCAAGCATATTCGTGCAGGGATGCTGTTCTTTTCAATAATAATCCCCTTTCCTTATGTATCCTTACGATACTCAGCCAATTTCCTTCTCCACGCGTCTGCCATGATGAAAGCCGCCTGGGCTTCAGCCGATGTCCCTTCCGAAATAAAATCCGGACATCCGCAAACCTCACATACAAGCCCGTAGCTGTCAATCTTCAGCGAGACGGTCAGATATGCCCGGTCTGCGTAAGCCTCCTTCGCATCTTCAAGGTAACCGTTACAGATACCCCTGTAGACTGCTGCTGCCATCATCATTGAAGATGTTCCGTCCTCAAAACTGCCCGGATCGTCCAGAATATCATGAAATCTGCCATCTGAAGTCCGGTATCTCAACATGCTATCCAGAAGCCCCTTCTGGAAATCAAGCAGTTCCGTAAAAATGTCTTCTCTTCCGCGTTTTTTTGCTTCCTCCAAAACCCGGGCCAGACCCATGAGCGCCCAGCCGTTTCCGGTAGCCCAGTGGACTTTTCTGACGAAAAGGCTGTTTTTCACATCCTTTATATGA
>JAILIQ010000174.1 GCA_024695205.1 Lachnospiraceae bacterium | reverse complement strand
TGCACAGTATTCCGCAAGTGCTGCCGACAGGCGTGTTGCGAGTCTCCTCTACGACAGGCTTTCGGTAAGCTACAATGAAGAACTGCAGCGCAGGGAGGATGACATCGAAGCTAAGAAGGCCACCCTAACCACCTATCGCAGTCTTCAGGAAACACAGTATATAAAGGCTCCGGCATCCGGCAAGATATCAAATATCGCAAGACTCTGGAGAGGCCAGAATCTTGACCGCTACGCCTATATCTGCTCGATATACGATACAGAGCATGTTATCCTTTCGGTAAATAACGGCGGTGACGATCTTTCGTACAATCAGACTGTTTATGCCGTGAATCCCAGGACCGGCGGCAATCAGCTGATCCCCGGAAGAGTGACCTCGTGTATAAGTCCGGTGCTTTCAAGCAATCTGGTCGGAAAAACCAAGTATATTGAGCTGCTTGAAGACCCGTCCGAGCTTAAGATCGAGGAAGATGTAAGTATCCGTTATGAATCACAACACACGAAAAATGCCCTTCTGGTTCCGAAGAAAGCTGTTGAATCAGACCTTGGAGGCAATTTCGTATATCTGTATTCAGACGGGCACCAGTTTAAGAAGTACTTTATCTCGGGCGGAAGCAATGCCGAATATTACTGGGCTGTGATCGGTCTGAACGAGGGAGATACGGTAGTTTTACATTGATATTATAAAGTATGACCGTGGCTGCAATGAAAACGGGCAGCATGGAGGTTTGATATATGTTTCATCTTGTCCTGCAGAGAATACTGCATAAAAAATGGATGGTTGCGAGCCTGCTTATCGGCAATATCCTGCTGATAGCGATCGCCGTGAGCAATCCCATGTATCAGGACGCCACAAGGCGCAGGATGCTTACGGACCAGTTCGCCAACTATCTTGAGGCCAATAACACCTATCCGATGATCATCCGCTCGGAGGGACTTGTCAGGAAGAAAGGCGGAAGAGGGGCAGCCGACAAGCTTACCGAATTTGTCAATGCGATCCCTTATTCCATGAAGCTTGACGCTGTAGCGGATGTCAATTTTCTGCGAATGATACCCGATGACGCACTTTCTTTGAACGTGCACAAGGGTAACGATGCTCAGAAAGTCGCCATCGGCGCATTAAGGGACCTTGAGGATCATGCTCAGGCACTCAGCGGCAATATGCCTTCAAAGACCAGGACCGCGGACGGATTTATCGAAGCGGCTATCTCGCAGGGCGCTATGGTAAGGCTGAACCTTGTTGTGGGTGAAGAGCTTGAGTTCAAGAACCTGCATTATACGAAGGAAGAAACCGTAAAGGTAAGGATAGTCGGGATCTATACTTATTCGGATGCTGCCGACCCTTACTGGACAGACGGCCCCGATACATACAGCGACGCAGTTATGATGGATTACGATCTATTCCTTGAGCTGTTTGCTTCGGGCAGTAAGGTTGAATTCCAGTACAATGATGTACGCCTGCTCCTTCTTGACTATAATCAGCTGCGTCCGGAAAATGCCGCAGATGTCCTGAACAAGACCAAGGAAATGACGGCCGCGTACGATTCGATCTATTCATCGATACCCGAGCCCGATTATACCGCACTTATAGAGAAGTTCCTCGGGGAAGAAAACAGGATCGTCACAACGCTTGCGATCCTCCAGGTACCTGTACTGGTACTGCTGTGTGCGTTTATTTTCATGATCTCAAGGCAGATGCTTGAGATGGAGGAAAATGAGATCGCGCTCTTAAAATCAAGAGGTGCTTCGAAAAAGCAGGTCATCACGATGTATCTGTACCAGTCACTGGTGCTCTCCGGAATATCGTTCCTGCTCGGAATACCTTTAGGAGCGCTGGTATGTAAGATACTCGGTGCTTCGAGCGCATTCCTCAAATTTGATTCGCCGAGAAGCTTAAAAGTTGAGCTTACAAAAGAAGTCTTTGTCTATGCCCTTATCGCTGTTGCAGCTTCGATGCTCATGACCCTGCTTCCCGTATTCAAGAGGGATAAGGTCAGCATAGTAGCCGTAAAACGTAAAAAGAGCAGAAGCGACAAGCCTTTGTGGAAGAAATTATATCTTGATTTTATATTGCTCGGAGTATCACTGTACGGCCTGTATTCATTCAGCAGCCGTCAGGATGAGCTGCTTTTGAGAGTGCTTTCGGGTCAGTCGCTTGATCCGCTGCTGTTCCTGAGCTCTTCACTGTTCATCCTCGGTGCCGGAATGATCTCCCTGCGCATCCAGAATCTGCTTGTAAAGGTTATTTACGGAGTTGGAAAGAAGGGCTGGAAACCGGCCGAGTACACATCCTTCCTCCAGCTGATCAGGACAGGCAACAAACAGGCCTTCATAATGGTCTTCCTCGTTCTTACGGTTGCCTTCGGTATGTTTAATACGACAGTTGCCCGTACGATACTTGCCAATGCCGAGAACAATACGGAGTACGTATACGGAGCTGATATCATAGAACAGGAATACTGGAAGAACAATGCCTCGTTCGTTGCCACGGATCCTACTCTTGAGCTCGTTTATACAGAGCCTGATTTTACAAAATATCTCGGGCTTAATGCCAAGGGCGTTGCAAAAGTATTTACGAACGATAAGGTTGTCACAAAACTTTCGGATTCGAAGATAGACTCGGGCATCATGGGAATCGATACCAAGAGCTTCGGTCAGACGGCCAGGATGAAGGAAGGACTTCTCAAATACAATTTCAATGAGTATCTGAATGTTCTTTCCACCAATCCGGACGCTGTCCTTCTGTCGTCCAACTACAGGGACAAGCATGGTCTTAAGCTCGGCGACAGGATCACCTACAGTATTGATGACGGAGCGATTCAGGGCACCAATACGGCTGTTATTTACGGATTTTTCGATTACTGGCCCGGTTACAGACCTACCGTGGTAAATGTAATGGAGGATAACAGCACCTCCGTTGAAGAAAAATACCTTATTGTCGCTCATCTTTCGACCATACAGGAGAAGATCGGTGTTTATCCCTATAAGGTATGGATCAATATGAACGGCAATACCGAGAATTTCTACAATTTTGCCAACGAACAGAAAATGTCGATCACAGGTATGTCAGATGCCGTAAGAGCCAAGGAGGAGATCGCTTCGGAGCCCCTGTTCCAGGGAACCAACGGAATCCTTACCATGAGCTTTATCACTGTCCTGCTCATCTGTGCGATCGGATATGTTATCTACTGGATGCTTTCGATCAAATCCCGTGAGCTTCTGTTCGGTATCTTCAGAGCTATGGGTATGAGCAGGAGCGAGGTCATAAGGATGCTCATCAATGAGCAGGTATTTACCGGAGTATTCGGTATCGCATTCGGTCTGCTCATCGGATATATCGCTTCCGTGCTGTATGTGCCGATCATTCAGATCGCTTATTCGGCATCGGATCGTGTACTGCCTCTCGAGCTTATCACCAAGGGAAGCGATATCGTCAGACTGCTGATAATCATCGCACTTATGTTTGCCGTATGCCTGTTCATTCTGATCAACCAGGTATTCAAGATGAAGATTTCACAGGCGTTAAAGCTCGGCGAAGATTAATAGAAACTGAGGTTATACAATGGCGGAAAATATTATTGTTGCGGATAAGATAAACCGCATTTTCGAACTGTCCGGCGGGAACTCGATACATGTGCTCAAGGACGTGAGCGTCAATATTCCCAAAAGTGCGCTCACGATACTGAAAGGACCTTCGGGATCCGGTAAAACAACACTCATGAACATCCTTGGCGCTCTTGATGCGCCCACGAGCGGAGCGCTCACATTTATGGACCGGGATATCATCGCGATGAGTGAAGAGGACAAGGAACTCTTAAGAAGAAAGCATTTCGGGTTCGTATTCCAGTCGGTTTCGCTTATCCCGATGATGACAGTGTATGAAAATGTGGAGTTTGCCCTGAGACTCTCCGGTTATCAGGGAAACCGTAAAGAACGTGTAAATACATGTCTTAAGATGGTCGGACTTGCGGCGCGTGTGGATCATATGCCGCAGGAGCTTTCCGGCGGTGAGCAGCAGCGTGTCGCAATAGCCAGAGCGATCGCACATAAGCCCGACATCATATTTGCTGACGAGCCTACCGCGGAGCTGGACAGCCAGACGGCGATAAATGTAGTCAACATATTTAAGAATCTGGTCAAGGAAGAGGGCGTGACCTTCGTTATGACGACCCATGATACCTCGCTTATGTCGGCCGGCGATGCTGCATACACCATCGTGGGCGGCGAGATCGAAGCTTAAGAACATTACATTTAAATGTTTGTTTATGAGGATTTTATTCTATGGCATTTAAAAGAAAAATGACCCGGGAAAACGGGACGGGATCTGCAAAAAACAGTGTAAATACACCGGATGAGGGTACGGTCCGGACAGCTCCGGACACACAAAGTCAAGAAAAGGCACAGACCGATGCATCAACCGGAAGCGGGAATGCCGCACAGGATACTTCGGGGAATACTCCGATGGTCCTTGCGGAAAACCTTGTCAAGATATACAAGACCAGCGATCTGGAGGTTCTTGCTCTCCAGGGACTCGATCTTAAGGTTGAAAAGGGCGAACTGACTGCGATAATCGGAAACAGCGGTTCGGGCAAATCGACATTCCTTAACATGCTCGGATGCCTTGATGAACCGAGCGCCGGAAAGCTCTATGTCGACGGACGCAATCTGTTCAAGCTTAACCAGAAGGAGAAGGACCTGTACAAGAGGAGCACAGTCGGATTTGTATGGCAGAATAACGGACGAAACCTGCTTCCTTATATGACTGCATTCGAAAATATCGTAACTCCCATGCTGCTTACGGATGTGAGTGAGAAAGAAAGGGTACAGACTGCCGATGAACTTCTCGATCTCGTCGGAATGAGCCACAGAAGGAACAGCCGTCTGTCGCAGTTATCGGGCGGTGAACAGCAGAGGATCGCCATCGCGATCGCTCTTGCTAACAGACCGAAGCTGCTGCTTGCCGATGAACCCACAGGATCGGTAGACCGTAAGACCGCTGACTATATTTTCGATGTATTCAGGCATTTAAACAGTGATTACGGACAGACCATAATCATCGTAACCCATGATGTGGAGCTTTCGAAGAAGGTTAACCGCGTAGTGGCTATCCGTGACGGCAAGATAAGCAGTGAAAGGATCCTGAAGGAAAAATATACCAATGCCTTCGGCACCGGCAAAGTCAACTGGATGGAAGAGGACACACAGGAAGAGTATTCGATCATCGACCGCGCGGGACGTCTCCAGATACCCAGACATATGCTTGACGAACTGGCTCTTAAGGACAACAAGATCCTTGTATCGATGGAAAATGACAAGATAATGCTTTCGGCTCCGGATTCCGCCAAGGAGGACGAAGCGGGGTAAGACTACACGGACAACTTTAAACCTTCAGATTTATCCATCGGGCAGGCAATGCAACAAGACATTTAAGAATTACACAATATA
>JAILIQ010000160.1 GCA_024695205.1 Lachnospiraceae bacterium | reverse complement strand
ACCTCCGCGCTCTGCCCAGGCGATCAGATCATAAAAATCCGTATCGTCGGAATGCGAAAATGCCAGCCTCTCCTGTCCGTAAATCTTTTCTATATATCTTCCTTCTGTCTTTTCAAATCTTTTTATCATAGTATTTCCTTCATACGAAGTGAAGTTAAGATTCACATGTTGATCCACCCTTTTTATCTGTGGATATACATTCTCATAGGCTCCGGCTCATCATCGGGCTGAGCCATGCAAAAGAACTCCCAGCCGTATCTTTCATAAAATCCCATATGGTTGGTCCCCAGATAAAGCGGTGAGATCCCCTTCGATCTCTGATCCTCCACCGCAAGGTCAAGAAGCTTTCCTGCAACTCCCCTTCCGCGATATGCTTCTTCCGTGTAGACTGCGCATACATTCGGAGCCAGGTCTTTTCTGTCATGGAAATCATTTTCGATAACACCGAGTCCGCCGGCTATTCTTTCTCCGTCAAGGCACAGATACCAGCCGTATTCGGTCCTGTCGCTTAAATAATCGTCCATGCACTCAAGATATGCCTCCTTCGGCACGCCCCACTTTTCATGGAACCACTGTGCCGCGGTATCCTTCATTTCAGGAATATCCCGTAAAGTCACAAATTTGAGATCACTCATTGCCTTTTCCTCCGGTGACAAAAAGAACCATCTCTTGTCACATTGCCTCATAGTCCATACATACCCTGCTTGCGGTAAATGGTCTGACTTTTGTGTTGGCAACCTCAACATGCTCGGGATGGACCGAGTAGCCTTTTAACGAAGCTTCGTCCACAAAGCTCGAATCAAGCATCAGATCACAGTTGGAGCTTGGAAGAGGTTCGGTATTGACTTTTATGTCGATCAGACCGGGGATCCTGCCCTTTAAGCCCTCCAGGCCTTCCTTTATCCCGGCTTTGATCTTAGCATCTCCCTTATATTCTTCCTTTAAAGTCCACAGAATGATATGTTTAACCATTTTAACCTCCATTCCGGGAGCGTCAGTGTTTGGCTGACTTAACCCTCCCATATTCCGAATCTTCTGCGTATCCCCGCAGAGCGCCAAAGAAACGATGATTTTATCGTTTTCCTAGATTATATCACAAGAAAAACTCTATTGAAAGAGGCAGCGCATCATTCTGTTTATACAGAATCCCCACTGGTATATATGGTCTCTTCGGTATATTTGCGTTCCATATCGTGCCTGACTTTACGATCATGTACGGAATCAAAAATGATCGAAAAATCATAATCCTCCGGATACAGCTCTTCCGCACTGACATGAAGCTTTACACGTTTCTGATTTATCCATATCTTACGGCCTGCTATCTGTACTCTTAACACACCTTTGTCATTTTCGGGCTGGCATACGATGCCGATCTTTTTATCCGGATATACCATCACACTGTCTCCGATCCTGAATCGCGCTGCAGGCTTCGGTACACCGGAGGTTTTTCTGTCTTTTTGAATCTTCCTGTTTTCAGTCCTGCTGATATTCCCGCTATGTTTAAAGCTGTATCCGTCGACGGCCTCTTTTCCGTATGCCGCTTCTACTGCGGTTTTGAGCATACTCCCGGGCATGCCGAGGCGGTCCGCAATATAAAATGCACAGCTCTCTCCCGCTTCACCTATCACCATTTTGTAAGTTGGCATGAGGGTTTCCCGGTCAAAGGTCATCCTCGCATTTATGATCCCGTCATGTTTTGCCGCATAATCCTTGATCTCCGGATAATGAGTCGTGACCAGGAAATTCGCCCCGCTTTTACGCAATTCTTCAAGTATAGCAACAGCTATCCCCATACCTTCGGCAGGATCAGTTCCGGAGCCCAATTCGTCCATGATGACAAAACTCTCGGCATTCACCTTCCCCAGGATCTCCAGCACATTTTTTATATGAGCGGAGAATGTCGAAAGATTTTCCGAAAGGTTCTGCCCGTCCCCGATATCGCTCAGATAGCCTGAATTCATACAGATATCGGCTTCTGAGCACGGAACATGAAGCCCGCATTGAGCCATGCAACTGTTAAGCATCACAGTCTTTATGGATACCGTTTTTCCTCCTGTATTCGGACCGGTAATCACTATTCCGCGTATCTTCTCTGTTTTCTTATTGTCATGTTTCGGGGAAATTGATGCTTTCTCTTTCAGGTCACTTTCGTCGGACTTTTCCGGCTTATCATTTCTGTCATAATAAGATGTATCCTCAACACCAAGCACAAAATCCAGAGGAACATTGACTTGCCTGTCTATCAGCGGATGCCTTGCTGCTTTCAGGACTATCCTTCTGTCCGTATTTATCTTCGGTTCCACACAATCCAGATCAATACTGAGCTTTCCCTTTGAAAAGATAAAATCCAGTTTTTCGATCATAGACATGTTTTCTTCCATGACCGGTGCGGAATCTGCTACAAGAGATGTCAGTGTATACAGAATCCTGTAAACTTCATTTTCCTCCTCTACCTTAAGCAGCTGCAGTTCTTCATAATGTTTTCCGAGTGCTGCCGGCTCTATAAAAACAGTATTTCCGCTTGCCGATTTGTCTATCGCGTTACCCGGGATCCTGAACCGATACTCCTTTTTTACAGGCACACATATCCTGCCGTTTCTTGTTGTAAAAAATGAGTCCGCCATGATATCCTTATTGTTTCTGACGATCTGTTCGGCTTTTTGTTTAACAGTTTCTTCCGCACGGGCTATCTTTGTCCTTATATCAAAAAGGACATTTGTAGCCCGGTCATCCACGGCTTCATATCTAATCTGTCTGCAGATATCTTCCCGTAAGAGCTTTAATTCATCAAGGTTTTCGTCATAGTAAGCCAGAGGATTCCCGTACTGCTTTCCGCGTGCCAGATAAGCCTTCAGCCGTTCTACCGCAACAAGTACCTTTTCCACCCGCTCAAGCTGGTATGGTGTAAGACATGCTCCTTTAGATGCCTCGGCAAGCATCTCCCTGATCCCGGTCACGTCCTGTAAGGGTGGATTCCCAAGTTTTTCCACCATCTTTTTGCTGTCGGTGGTATCCTTTATTTTTGTTCTGAGCTCTGTTTCATCAAGGTAAATGCCGGCTTTTTCTATCTCTTCTTTTGCGGAACCTGTCACTGCCAGACCCGCCCATATTTCTTTTATTTTGTTAAATTCTATCTGTTGTTCTGTATTCATTTGCTCATTCCTCTTTTTATCAACCTTCCTATTCTGTCAAGCTGAAAATCCGGATTTTTTAAGACCCCTCATCAGTCGGCTGACGCTGGCAGCTTCTCCCAAAGGGGGAAGCCGGTATACATAAAGAAAGGTTCTGTGATCGATCAATGTCGTTTTATTACGAGACCGATGAGGGACGGATACCGTCCCATCCAACTTTCAAAGTATTTTTTAGCGTTATTGCATATTTCATTTCTTGCCTCAAACCAGCCATTCAAGCCTTCATTTAAGCAA
>JAILIQ010000129.1 GCA_024695205.1 Lachnospiraceae bacterium | reverse complement strand
GAACCGTTTTATCAGGATCTGAATCTTGTACAGGTAATAGACAGGCTGGCAGCAGGCTGGGGAAAGACCGTAAGGGATTTTTATTCATACCTGCCCGGAACACAGGAGGATGTGGAATACCGGCGCGCGGTGTACGGTGATATAAAAAAGGATGACGTATACGGTGCATTTATCAGGTATACCGAACGTATGGCAGAGGTTGAAAGACTCCGCGGGGAGAAGGATAAGGTCCGTATGCCGATACAGAAGGCGGTCTGGCAGATAAGGGAAGTCTCGGAATACTGCGGCGCATATGATGAGCTTGAACAGGGACTTCAGCGGGCAGAGCTTTCCTCCGGCGGAATGAAAAGATTTCTTGAGATCCTAAAGGAGATCATGGATGCAGGCGGATACCGGGATATATTGGGGAAGACGCAGGCCCTGATCGGACAGATCAGCGAGCTCAGATTTCTGATCAGGTATGATAAAGACAGGATCAGCGTGGAAATAGGAAGCGTACCGGGTAACGGAGAGTATGCCAAAATGCTTAAGAGCAGGGGAGGAAAGGATATCAGGCCGTTCTTAAATCCTTTCAGGATGGAGCCTGAACTTACTGAACTGGAAAAAGCCTGCCTTGAGATACTGATAGATAAAAAGAGAGATTTCTTCCATGAGCTGAAAAATACCGCGGATGAACTTGAGGGCTATGAAAAACCTGTCCTTAAGCGTTTCGAAGAGGAGATCCTTTTCTATCTTTCGTTCGGCTCTCTTGAAAGGGAGATGTCGGAGAAAGGATTTGTATTTACGACCCCCGAAACATCGGCAGACAGACGTATGGAGGCAAAGGGCCTGTATGATCTGGCACTTGCGCTTTCGTCGGTTGCTTCGGGAAAAAAAGTTGTTGCCAATGATTTTTGCTATGAGGAAAATGAGCGTTTCTTTGTGCTTACCGGACCGAATCAGGGCGGTAAAACAACATTTGCGAGGAGCTTGGGGCAGCTGGTGTATCTTTCAAGGATAGGCCTTGATGTTCCCGCGGCTTCTGCGGTTCTGCCTTTTTTCCCTTTTATCAGGACACATTTTTCGGTGGAAGAAAGTGTTGAGACCGGACGCGGCAAGCTGAAAGAAGAGCTGGTAAGGCTGGCTCCGATGATGGAGGAAGACCAGAGGGGCGCCTTTGTGATAATCAACGAACTGTTTACGACAGCCGCGAATTATGACGCTCAGATCATGGGAAAAAAGGTGTTGTCCCATTTTCTTGAACTTGAATGCATGGGTATCTATGTTACGCATCTTGCCGAGCTCGCAGCCGCCCGTGAGGGTATAGTGAGCCTGAGGGCAACGCTCGACGATAACAGGGTTCAGACCTTTAAGATACTGCGCGGCGAGGCGGAGGATACTCCCTGCGCGGATAATCTTGTAAATAAATACGGGCTGACATATGAGAAGCTGAAGGAACGTTTGAAACAGCCTGCGGAAAATGACCGGTCCGGTAAAGAGGGCGAAAGCGGCGAAGCGGCTTTAAAGACCCGTGTATGCCTGTTGTATGAGGACAGAGAGTGGGCAGCCAAGGATGAAAGATATTATGACAATGCCAGTATCATACAGGATCTGGGGCTTAAGGCGCTCTTTCTTGCTGCCGCAAAAAGGCTGGTATACGAAAACGGTGCGGTAAAGAGTGTTGAAAAGGAGGATCCGTATCTGGCGGATACCTTAAGAGCGGTCATGATGATCCCGCTTAAATCCGCGGAACAGATAAAATACCGGCAGGATATAATCCGTGACTGTATCGGTAATGAGGGGCTGATAAGAAATCTTTACGGGATCAGCTGTGAACTGATCGCGGCATGGACAGAGCTCGGCAGAGGGCCGCGCGAGAAGATCAGGCAGAACAATCCCGTGATCAGGCTCACAAACGATATCAGGGAGCTTGAGCTGTTCTGTGATGCCCTCTCAGGTATAAAGAAGCTGTTTGCGGAGTATCCGGATATCAGTTCAAGAGGGCTTTGCAGCTTCAGGGACCAACTGTCTGAAAGTTTTTCGGATGAGCGTGAAGAATATGTAAGAAGCGTACTTGCCGATATCTCGTTTTATACGGACAGGATCGGGGATCCGGATGAGAGACGTCTTGAAATAAACAGACCACGGATCGTACTTGAGTGCGGACTTGAGGACGGACTGAAATTCAGTTCGCTGAAGCTTGAAGAAGTGTCGTCGCAGAATATGAGATATCTTCGTCCGGGAAGTGCCAGACAGAAGATACAGGGCTTTATCGATTCAAGAAAAACGGATTCTTTTTCGGCAATACAGGATCCGAGGATCAATGAGCAGGCACATACGCTTGAATTCATGATAGTCAGCTATCTGACAGGGGAGCTGAAATGGCTTGCGGAGGAATTTCAGACCTTCTTTGACAGATTAAGATACCAGACGGCCTTTTATCTTGCCGCATTTCAGCTCGCGGAGCAGATGGCGCGTTTTAAGATAGAATGGTGCTACCCCGAAGTCTGTGACAGAAGGGATATAGAATTCAGCGAACTTAAAGAATTCGTGATGGGACTGGAACAGCGGGCGAAGCTGATCGGCAATACCTGTTCGATCAGCGGGAAGGATCTGCTGATAGTTACCGGTGCCAATCAGGGCGGAAAATCGACATTCCTTCGAAGCATCGGGATAGCGCAGGTCATGATGCAGTGCGGCCTTATGGTGACGGCACAGAGCTATACAAGCGGCATTTTCCCCAGGATATTCGTACATTTTACCAGAAGGGAAGACAGCGCGATGAACAGCGGAAGGCTTGATGAGGAGCTTAACCGTATGAACAGGATCGTCGAAAATATAGGAGACGGTTCACTGCTGCTCTTAAACGAATCATTTGCGACAACGACGGAAAAGGAAGGATCGGTGATCGCTTATGATATAATCCGCGCTCTGAACGAAGCGGGCGTCAGGATATTTACGGTAACTCATCTGCTTTCGTTTGCCAAGAGAGTGTATGAGGAGGAAAAAGAAAGCAGCGGATCGGGTGCGGAGTTCTTATCGGCGGAAAGAAAGGCCGACGGAACACGTACCTTCAGGATGATCCCGCATGAGCCGGAACTTACGAGCTTCGGACTGGATCTGTACGAAGAGATCGTTGAGAAAAAACGAAATAAAAAATGAAAGAAACCGGAAAAAGATGGAACCTTTATTTACGGACTTCGTCTAATGGGTGAGAGGAAATAATGAAGGATGAATTACAGAAAGGCGCAGACACATTCCGGGGTGAAAACGACTCCGGAGACCTTGATATCGAATCGTTGATGCGCACTTACGGCAATGATGTTCTGAGAACCGCATATTCTTATGTCAACGACAGATCTGCGGCCGAGGATTGTTTCCAGGAAACGTTTATCAAAGCATACAGGAATCTTGCGAACTTCAGAGGAGAGAGCTCGGTAAAGACCTGGCTGATCAGGATCGCGGTAAATGTCTGCAAGGATTACCTGAAAAGCGCCTATCAACGGCATGTGGTTCCGATGATGGAGTTTGAAGAGGACGCGATCGTTTCCGAAAATGATTTCGAAGAGGTCGAGAACCGGGACCGGAACGAGCAGATCCTTGAGGCGGTCAATTCACTGCCCGAACATTACCGGGAAGTGATCATGTGTGTTTTTTACAACGATATGAGTATCGAGGAGGCGGCGAATGCGCTGGGAACCGCACCGGGCACAGTTAAAAGCCGCCTGCACCGGGCCAAGGAACAGCTGAAAAATAAACTGGAAGGGAGGTTGTTTTAAGATGAGTGAAGAAAAATCTGTATTGAACGATGATATTTCCGATGATGAACTGATGGATGATCTCGGACTGGATATCGGAAAATCCCTGAAAACAGCCTTCGACAGGAAAGACATTTCTGTGAGCGAGGATCTGATCGCGGCTACAATGGCAAGGATCAAGGCACTGGAAGCCGGGAATACCGAAACAACGGACAACTCAAATGATCCCGCCCCCGTGACAGATATTACCTCAGCCGTAAGAAAACGCAGGAGGATACTGCGCATCGCAGGGCCTGTGGCAGCTGCTCTGATCATCGGGATTTTCGGTATTTCGATCATAAGAAATAATCGTATGACAAAGGACAGCGCGGCGGATGTTAATTATGCAGCAAATGACGCGGTTTCGCAATCGGCGCCGGTCATGGCAGAGAGCAGCTTTTCCCATAAAAAGTCGGAAGAAAGTGTGCAAAACAGCAGTATGGCTGAAACGGTAAAAGAAAGCGCCGAAGAGGACAATGAACATTTTGAAATGGTGGGAGAGAGCCCTGATTTTGTCAGTGACGGTACTTCCTTAGACAGAGCCGGTGAAAACGACGATACTGTCTCGTATTTTCTTACCGAAGAAAAGACCGGCACGACAGCATTAGATCCGGGACAGAAGATCCCCGAGGCGGCCGGAGCAAACACGGAAACGGCATACTCCTTTGAGATCCCCGCGGAGCTTTTTGATAAAGTCAGTGGGGCCGTTGCAAAATATGCGGCCGGGAGCATCGATACCGAAGATTATACAAAAGATATCTTTGACAGCATGACCGGGCCATACAGGGATATGGGGGCTGCCGAAACAATGGGGACTGCCGAAGCAGTGGGATCTGACGGGTCTGATGAATCTGAAGAAGTATCTGAAAAGGCTGAAGAAGTACTTCAAAATTCTGAAGAAATAATACGGCTGGTAATCGAAAACGGGGTATTTTATTTTACTACACAGGAAAACATGCTGCCGGATGAAGGCACAGTCGTCTATGAGATCGAAGACCCCGAAGCACTTACGGAACCCATGATCGAGGAGATCCGCGATATACTGGAATGACACGATCTGCTTACGGAATATTGAAAATATACAGTGACCGCATCACTTAACGGATAAGGCTGTCGCGGCCGGAATACCGATCATAAGGTATCCGGGACGCGGCAGTCTTATTTTACCCGTCAGACTGTCCGAAAAACTTTCCAACCTCACAGTCGTGACAGCCTCCTGTGTGGCTGATTTTCGGAGAGTCTTCCGTTAAGCCAAAGAATAAGTGACACAAACAGGAAGATGTGGTATTATTATATAAACGGCAGCAGTCATTTTTACAGTGCCGGACCGTTTTAAGGCTCACTGAAAATATGAATTCGGGAGATTATCAGGATGAAAAGAAAAAAGGCGCTTGTTCTGCTGAATGAGGCGGCAGGTAAGAAGAAGGGACCCAAGAGCATACTTCTGTTTCTTGAGCGGATCGCAAAACACGGTTATGAACCGATCATTTACCCGATCATTCCGGGCACGGGACTTACTTCGGAGAAGATACTTAAGGAGCATGACGGAGAGGTCGATCTTGTGATCTGCATAGGCGGCGACGGAACGCTGAACCATGTTGTGGGTGCGATCATGGAAATGGAGACAAGACCGAAAATAGGGTATATTCCCACCGGAAGCACCAACGATTTTTCGAAAAGCCTCGGTATCCCGGCTGCGACTCTCGGCGCTCTCGATGTTGCCCTGAACGGCAATGTCATCAAATATGACGTGGGCAGGATCAACGACAGGTATTTTAATTATACGGCGGCTTTCGGAGCCTTTTCCGAGATAAGCTACGCTACGGACCAGAAGCTCAAGAATGTGATGGGCTATGCCGCTTATGTCCTTAATGCGGCAACGAATCTCTACAAAAATCTGAGCTTTAAGCAGAAGATAAGGATAGAAGGCGACGGTTTCTGCGAAGACGGAGAGTATGTATTCGGCGCCGTATGCAATTCGGTCTCGATCGGAGGAATGAACCTGCTGAGCAATGCCGATGTAAGACTCGATGACGGTAAGATGGAACTGCTTCTTGTCAGGGCACCTCACAATATTGCCGATCTGAGCGTTGTGGTATCTGCTCTGATGCGCGGAGAGGTCAACGACCCGCATATTGTGTTCAAGCAGGTCTCGAATGTAACATTTAAGTCGCACAATGAGCTGGAATGGGCCCTCGACGGCGAATACGGCGGAAAGTATAAGATAAGCCGCATAAGTACGCAACCGAAGGCGATTTCGATAAAAACCGGAAAAAAGAAAAAGACCGCAGCACCAAAGCTCGGAACCGGGAAAGTAACAAAGAAGCAGCGTTGAGCACAGAATACGGAAAGTGACGGTAATATGCAGAAAATTGCTGAATTTGAATTTGTAAGCGAAGCGCGTTTTGCGGAGGATGCCGCAAGGGCATTTGATATGGGAGACAGCGAGATAAGCAGGGCATACGCTGATCTGATCATACCTTCACGCGCAACAGCGGGCTCGGCGGGATATGATTTCTTCAGTCCTTTTGATATCGAGCTTGCGGCGGGGGAGAGCATTCTGATCCCTACCGGCATAAGAGTAAAAATGGATGCGGGCTGGGTGCTTCTGCTGTTCCCGAGAAGCGGACTCGGATTTAAATACCGCTTCCAGCTTGACAATTCAGTCGGTGTCATAGATCAGGATTATTATCATGCCGACAATGAAGGACATATCATGGCCAAGATGACCAATGACAGCCGTGAGGGCAAAACACTTTCAATAAAGGCCGGAAAGGCGTTCATGCAGGGAGTCTTCGTGCCGTTCGGCATTGCCGATACCGCAGAGGTCACCGAAAAAAGGACCGGGGGCTTCGGAAGTACGAGCTGACGGGGGCTTCGGAAGCACAGGCTGCAAAACAGGAGGATCGAGTCTTTATGGAATCACTCAGAGAACTGTACAAAATAGGCAGAGGACCGTCAAGCTCACATACCATGGGACCGGAGAAAGCATCAAAGCTGTTTCTTGAGGAATATCCCGGCTCGGATCATTATAAGGTGATCCTTTACGGGTCGCTTGCCAAGACCGGCAAGGGACACATGACGGATGTCATTATCGAGCGCACCTTCGGCGAAAGAAAGCTTGAGATAGCCTGGGATCCGACGATGAACGGTCTGGCGCATGCCAATACGATGGAGCTGTATGCATTTGATAAGGATGGCAGTCAGGAAGGCTTCTGGCGTGTATACAGCGTAGGCGGTGGCAAGATCGTAGTTGACGGAAAAGCCGACATCAAGCCGCCCGAGATCTATCCGCACAACAGCTTTGCCGAGATACGTGATTACTGTGATGAAAAAGGGATCAGGCTCTGGCAGTACGTAGAGGAATTCGAAGGTCCCGGAATATGGGATTACCTTGAGGAAGTCTGGTTTACGATGAAAAAGGCCATAATGGACGGACTGAAGGCCGAAGGCGAACTTGCCGGCGGGCTTCATCTGCAGCGCAAGGCCAAGATACTGTACAGCAAGAAGCATATGGATGAATCGGCCGCGACAAGGGAGAACAGGGTGGTTTGTGCCTATGCATTTGCCGTGAGCGAACAGAATGCGAGCCTGGGCGAGATCGTTACGGCTCCGACCTGCGGATCCTGCGGAGTTGTACCCGCGGTCATGCGGTATCTGCAGGAGAGAAGGGATTTCAGCGATAAAGAGATATTGCGGGGTCTTGCGGCCGGCGGAATAGTCGGAAATCTTGTAAAACAGAATGCCTCGATAAGCGGTGCGGAATGCGGCTGTCAGGCGGAGATAGGGACTGCGTGTTCAATGGCTGCGGCAGCTGCTGCGGAAACCTATGAGATGGATCTTGATATGATCGAGTATTCTGCGGAGGTTGCAATGGAGCACCATCTGGGACTTACCTGCGATCCGATCGCCGGACTTGTGCAGATCCCCTGCATCGAGCGTAATGCGGTTGCGGCAATGCGTGCGATAAATGCCGTAAGACTTGCCAATTTCCTGACAAGTTCAAGAAAGATATCGCTTGATATGGTGATCGAGACGATGTACCGTACGGGCCGGGATATTCCGAGAGGCTATCGTGAAACCGCTGAAAGCGGGCTTGCCGCGGAATATTTTAAGGAAGGCAGAAAAGCCTGAGATGTTTTTGGGCGTTAAGAGAACCTTTAGAGAAAACACAGAAAAATATTATTTACAAGTTGAAAATCAGAAAATATAATATAGTGGAGGATTGCTTAAGAAAGCAGTCTTCCACTAATGTTTTTTCAGGAGGAAAAAGGAATGATAAGGATAGGAATATTGGGGTACGGAAATCTTGGAAAAGGTGTTGAATGTGCGGTTAAGCACAATCCGGATATGAAGCTTGTTGCGGTATTTACACGCAGGGATCCGGCATCGTTAAAGATACGTACGGAGGGCGCTTCGGTTTATGCGGCGGATACCCTTGAACAGCACAGGGACGACATTGACGTTCTGATCCTCTGCGGCGGCAGCGCAACGGACCTTCCGCTGCAGACACCCGATGCAGTCAGGTATTTTAATGTGGTTGACAGTTTTGATACTCATGCGAGAGTACCCGAGCATTTTGCCAATGTTGACAGAGAGGGTAAGGCATCGGGCCATATCGGCATTATCTCGGTAGGCTGGGATCCGGGTCTGTTCTCGCTGGCACGTCTGTACTCAAACGCAGTCCTTACCGACGGAAAGGATTATACCTTCTGGGGCAGGGGCGTCAGCCAGGGCCATTCGGACGCTATCCGCAGGATCGACGGCGTTAAGGATGCAAGGCAGTATACTGTTCCGGTACCCGAGGCCGTTGAGGCGGTAAGAGCGGGAAAGAACCCCGAGCTTTCGACCAGACAGAAGCATACAAGAGAGTGTTACGTGGTAGCTGAAGAGGGCGCCGATCTTGCAAGGATCGAAAATGAGATCAAGACCATGCCCAACTATTTTGCGGACTATGATACAACCGTACATTTTATCAGCGAAGAAGAGCTTAAGGCCAACCACAGCGGACTTCCTCACGGAGGAAGTGTGATACGTACGGGCAGGACCGGATGGGACAATGAAAATATGCATACGATCGAATTTTCACTGAAGCTTGATTCCAACCCCGAATTTACGACACAGGTGCTTGTTGCGTTTGCAAGAGCCGCTTACAGGCTGAATCAGAAGGGTGAGAGCGGAGCAAGAACGGTATTTGATATCCCGCCCGTTATGCTTTCGGCCCAGGATCCTGCGGACCTCAGGGCTCATCTGCTGTGATACGCATCCATAAAAGAAATCGGTTTTAATATATAAGGTTTTGCCATGATATATACTCGGTAACGAATATCACTTTTTTTCGTTACCGGGTTAAAATATATAAGTATCGACAGACTGTCTGAAAACCTTTCCAATCCGGCTCACAGGGCGTGATTCGGTGAAATTACCTCAAAAAACATGAGCTTTGCTCGTTTTTTGAGGAATTTTACCGAAGACCGCCACCCCCTGTGTGGCGGGTTTCGGACAGTCCGTCGGGGAGGACGGAATATGACCGGTGGAAAAAACAGACTTAAAATGAATGTTTTCAGTTTTCTTCTGGCTTTTGTGCTCGTATTTTCGGGAATCGCGGGGAATTGCCCGCAGCTTCCGGGATTGGGCGTAACAGAAGCAGAGGCTGCCACAGCCAAGCTCAGCAAGACCAGGAAAACGCTGTATGTGGGAGATTCGTTTACTCTTAAGGTCAAGAACGCAACAAAAAAATATACCTTCAAGAGCAGTGACAGATCGATAGCGAAGGTTAAGACCAAAACCGGCAAGAAAACGAAGATAGTTGCGGTTTCTGCCGGCAAGGCAACCGTTACGGCAACGCTCGGAAAGAAGGAATTAAAATGCGTCATAACCGTAAAAGAGAAGGAAACCAAGGTCACTCCAACTCCCGTACCCACTCCGATACCGGTATATTCGGCTCTGACAGACAATTCCTCGGTATTTGAACTGCCTGTCGGAGGAAAGATGTGGATCACGATACCCGGCAAGGAGGTCAGGAGATTTTATACTTCGGATTCCGACAAACAGTATCTTGACGTTACCGAGGACGGACTTATCACGGCTTTGAAGGAAGCCGGCAGTCCCGTTGCGGTCAAGGCCGAGGATAAACAGTATAATCACTATTTTCTGAAGATCAGGATTTTAAAGGAAGGGGAAAAGGTAACGGCTCCCACGGCAGTTCCCACACCCACGCCGACTCCTACGAACGCTCCGACACCGCTTCCGCAGATATCCGGAGTTCCTGTTGTGCCGCAACCGACTGCAACCCCGAAGGTTACGGCAACAGCCGTGCCTTCAGGCGCGGCTGTTCCTACCGGGGCTCCCCTTGTGACATCCGACCCCACACCTACGCCCGGTCTTAAGTCTGTCTATGTAAATCCCGGCAGTGCAACTCTCAGTGTCGGTGATAAGCTGCAGCTTGAACTTGTAGGTGCCGAGGCGCTTGAATTCTTCCTTCCGTTCGCGTCGGACGATGAGGAATATCTTGATGTTACCGCAGATGGCCTTGTAACAGCCAAAAAACCTGTTACGGGTATTACCGTTGAGTGTATGGCAATCAACGGCAAAATGTATTCCTGCACGATAAAGATACTTGCAAAAGGCTCAGAGACCAAGGTTGACGAAAACGGCATCGGAAGCGACGGACTCGGAAATAAGAACCATTATGATCTCAGTAAGGTATCTGCACAGATCAGCCTCGGAGATACATACGGACTGCTGATCCCGCATACAAGAGAGGCATATCAGAAGTCTCTTGAATATACGATCGAGGATGAAAGAGGCTTTATAAAGGCATGCCGTGACGCCCTTGAACACGGAGTCGAAGAATTTACGATAAAATACCGCGGCTTTACCGCAGATTACTGGTGGAACAAATTCAGGGAAAGAATACGGTATTACAGTGATATGTCGGGCTATACGGCTGACGGTTATACCGGAACCTATGATGAATCCGCGCATACGCTTACCATAAAGCCTGCTTACAAGGATATATGGAAAGCGGTGACATATCTGCGTTATACAGGCTATGAAGCCGATGATGACATAAAGAAGCTGCTGAATGCGGCAATACAGCTGACCGATGATGCGGTGGCCGCCAATCCGGGCAATACAGAGGGAATACTTCTGTATGTAAACAACAGGATATGCGAGATGACAACCTATACCGATCCGATACCTGAGGAGACCGACTGCCCGCAGCGCGACGCAACGGGAGTATTCTTCTATGGAGACGGTGTATGTGAGTCCTATACTGCGGCAATGAGGCTTGTTCTCAATATCCTCGGACTGCAGAATGACACGGTGATCAATAAAAAGGGAACACATATCTGGAACAGGGTGATGCTGGACGGAACCTGGTACCACATCGATATCACCTGGAATGATGTGGAGGATACCAGATACGGCGGATATATGAATTCGTATTTCATGCTGACAGAACCCGAACTGATCAAGAAGAGTACGGAATCAAAGGACGAAGACGAGAGACTGGATCATCTGTGGAACAATTTTTATAATTAAAATAATAACATATACGGGAACTTCCGGAGGTATTAAATGAAGAGCACAAAAGACAAAGTAACAGACATCAGGATCGCTTATATCGGAGGCGGTTCACGCGGCTGGGCATGGACCTTTATGAACGATCTGGCGCTTGAGGAACAGCTTGAGGGCGAGATCAGATTGTATGATATTGACGTGCCCGCTGCAAAGAATAATGAATATATCGGCAATTCGCTGCTGGTACGCCCCGAAACACGCGGAAAATGGAATTACAGGGTATACGAAAACCTTGACGAAGCGCTGCAGGGCGTAGATTTTGTAGTGATCTCGATACTTCCGGGGTCATTTGACGAGATGGAGATCGATGTCCATATGCCCGAAAGACACGGGATCTATCAGTCCGTGGGTGATACTGCGGGTCCGGGCGGTGCGATAAGGGCGATGAGAACACTGCCGGAATTCAAAAAATTTGCGGAAGCGATAAGGGATAACTGTCCCGATGCATGGGTGATCAATTATACCAATCCCATGTCGTTGTGCGTTAAGACCTTATACCACGTATTTCCGCAGATCAAGGCTTTCGGATGCTGTCATGAGGTTTTCGGGACACAGATGCTTTTGGGCGGGATACTGAAGAAATCCGGACTGATAGGAAAGGAAGAGCCCGACAGACACCTGATCAATGTCAATGTACTCGGCATCAATCATTTTACCTGGTTTGACAGCGCATCATACAAGGGGATCGATCTGTTCCCGGTATATAAGGATTATATTGACAGGAATTTTGCGGAGGGCTGGGCAGATAATGAGACCAATGCGGAGCTGAACAAGAGCTTCTACTGTCTCCATAAGGTCAAATTCGATCTGTTCAGGACTTACGGGCTGATCGCGGCCGCAGGCGACCGTCATCTGGCTGAATTCATGCCGGGCACACTGTATCTGAAGGACCCTGAGACGGTTGCTTCCTGGGGATTCGGACTGACAAGCGTGGCATGGAGAAAACAGAATCTTAAGGAACGCCTCGAAAGAAGCGAAAGACTGGTAAAAGGCGAGGAAAGACTTGAACTTAAGCCCTCGGGTGAGGAAGGGATACTTCTGATCAAGGCGTTGTGCGGACTTACAAGAGTTGTCAGCAATGTAAATATTCCGAACAGCTTCCTTCAGATCAAAAATCTGCCCGCGGAGGCTGTGGTTGAGACCAACGCCGTATTTGAGAAAGATGCGGTGCGTCCGGTGTATGCGGGTGAGCTGCCAAAAGACGTGCTTGCCCTGATAAAGCCGCATGTCGATAATCATGAAAGAACGCTCAAGGCGGCGCTGAACGTCGATCCTGAGCCTTTATACGACGTATTTATGACCGATCCGCTGATCGCGGGGCGCCTGACAAGAGAGGAAGCCGTAAAGCTCGTTGACGACATGCTTAAAGGTACCGGGATCACGATCTGAGCAGTGTCATCGTGACTGTAAGGATATGCCCCGTACGCCTGCCGCTTTCGGCAATGTAGAGCTTCTTGCCGCCTGCATAGATTATGAAACGGTTTTTGTAAATGGTATTGCCGTACAGGCTGACCTTCGAAAAATGAGATGAGAAATCATATCCCATAAGCTCGCTCAATCTGTCGAGTTTTATGGGATTTTTTATGCTTCCGGGGGTAACCCCGAACAGTGCAAAATCCTTGTAGGCTCGGACAGTCTTCGCTGTAAGGTCTATCTCAAAAAGCTCCTTGTCGGGATCTTCGTCAAGGATCGTGCGGAAACGGGCTTCATTCAGCGCGCGGTTCTGTTTTAAGCGTGTGCCCATAACCGCGGCAAGGATACCGAAAAGTATGGTCCCCGCAATGCCGAAATAAGCTGCGGTACCGGTAAAGGAAAGCTTTCCGTAAGCATCATTGAGTCTGTTGTAATAAGGCGCAAGGGTATCAGTGACCCCGACTCCGGTCGTAACCGAAGTATCATAGACCGAAAAGGGACGGTATCTGTCATAAAGCTCTTCCGCGATATTCGGGATAAAGCCGGGAAGAGAGGATGATGCGACGGTACAGATACATTCCGTATACGGGAGCTTGATGCCGCTGTATTCACGGTAATTCGAGGCTTTTTCGCGGAAAACGTAGTCGTCGAGCATGCTGCGGCGGATGAGGATCCCGTACACATCACCCGATTCGAGTGCTTCAAACAGCGCAGAGGTCCCGTTGTAATCAAGAACGTGACCTTCAAGCTTCGTTCCCGCGGTAAGCTGTATAAGCGCGGAATCAATGCCCCAGAAGCAGTTTTCCACATCAGGAGCCTGGGGAGTGTCTTTTAAAGTGATCGCTGTAAGAGCGTTATCATAGAGCGGATCAAAGGATAAGGAGGAGTCGTTAAGCTCGGCAGGCAGACCCAGGACCATGTCAAGTTCGCCGGTATTTAACATGTCAAGAGCATCTGCGGCGGGGATCGTCATGCTATCATTTTCGGAAATGAGCACGAATTCATAATCGGGACCGCCTGCTTCTTTAAGCCTTTCCAGAAGATCGACGTACAGACCTGCCGGCTTACCGTTTTCGCTGTAGTAAAGCGGATATTCGTTCGTCTGCTCAATCCAGTACCTGATCTCTTGGGACATTTTCAACTACTCCTTTGAAGGAAGTTTGTTTTGATATTTCTGATCTGTCAAACCCTGAAGCCGCCAACCATATCTCCGAGCCTGCCTGAAAGGGATTTGATGACCTCTGCCTTGTCGGATACGGTCTTTGTGACACCCTTGATCGCGTCAACGTTTGTTGCGGTCTCTCCGGATGAGGATTCGTTCTGCTCGGAAATCTCCGAAAGCTCGCCGATAGCTTCATTGAGCTGGGCACATACTTTCTGGATCTCTGCTGCGCCGTCGCGGACAAGAACAAATGATTTCTTGGTTTCGTCTATAACTTCAATAAGTGATGAAAGAGACTCTCTCGAAACCGTACTTGTCTTTTCCTGCTCTTTCATAACAACATTGAGGCGGCTGACCAGTTTGATAGCCTCGGAAGTCTGACCTTTAAGATCCGACATGATCTGCTTGATGGATGCAGCCGAGGAGTTGGACTGATTTGCCAGATTTCCGATCTCTTCGGCAACAACCGCAAAGCCTCTTCCGGCATCTCCGGCTCTTGCTGCCTCAATAGACGCATTAAGGGCAAGAAGGTTTGTCTGGTTCGCGATGGAATCGATAATGTTGGCAGCATTGATAACCAGTTCAACAGAAGTACCGACGGATTCGATCTTCTTTGTAACCTGTTCAAGCTGATCCATTGAGTCCTTGATCGCAGTGATAAGACCGTCAAAGCTTCCCGATACTTCCTGCGAACTCTCGCTCATATTATCGGCATACTGCTCGGCCTGTTCAGCCGACCGGGTCATCTCCGAAAGCTTTCCGACGATCTCTTTTACATTGTTCGAAGACTTCGAAACATCTTCGGCCTGTATTGAAGCTCCTTTGGCAACGTCGGCGATGGCAACCGAAAGATTGTCCATTGTTCCGGCAGCCTTTTCAGCCACAACGGACAGATCGTCGGAAGCAGCGATGAACTCTGTGACATTCTCCTTAACTCCGCCGACTATAGAGGATATCTGGGCAATAAACTTGTTCATATTGCCTGCTATAACCTCAAATTCATCACCGGAAGTGATATCAAGCTTTCTCGTAAGATCTCCGGATCCGTCCGAGAGCCCTTCAAGCATGGAATTGAGCATTTTGAAGCGTTTCCTGATATTGTTGGTTATCAGAAGGACTATTACGGCTCCGAGAATGATCGCGATAAGTGAAACCATGACCACGGTTCTTGTATGGCTCGATATCTGATCTTCATACCAGGTGGCGTCAAAGTCTACACCGATGATACCGGAAACCTTTCCTTTGGAATCAAAGACCGGACTGTACGCACTGTAGTGTATTCCCCACTCATCTTCATAGGGTTCGTCATCGACGCCGGCCACACCGCGTCCCGCACCCGCAAGCGCCTCGGTATATTCGACCGGATCGCCGAAATCAGCGGCATCCTCAGACGGATCGATAGTGAAAGTAAAATTACCGTTTCCGTTGTTCCTGATAGCGTAAACATATTCAAGGGCAACATTATCCCTGACGATACAGAGCGAATCATAAACCGCCTGGTATTCGGGAGTGCCTTCATCCTCGGCAGATATGATCCCGAGATAATCGCCGTCAACATAACGGGCCGCAAGATTGGCAACATCCAGCATTCTCTGCTGCACAGCGGTTTTTATCGACGAATTGGAATGATTGATGGAAAAAATGCTGAGTGTTACATTTGATATTATGAGAACAACGATAACGATAACCAGTAACATAGTGGAAATACTGAATCTTCTCACCTTCATAAGCTTTGCCCCTTCTTGTGTAATATAATTATTATACCAATATACCATGTTAATTCTAATTTATATTCGGGTTATTGTCAATAATTGCCGATGATCACAGGCTTTTCACCTGATCCTGAAGAAAAAATCCTGTTATAGATAATAATTTTCTTGACAAATCGAAAAACAGACAATATAATGTATTTCGTGCCTTGC
>JAILIQ010000088.1 GCA_024695205.1 Lachnospiraceae bacterium | reverse complement strand
GTGAAATTATAAAAATGATCTCATCGCAGTACGCCTCACCTGTATTATTTTTGCAAAGGCGAAAATGACCGGGAAATGTTAAAGAACCCCAATGTTTGAAAATGACTTGGAAAGGTGAAGTAACCGTAAAAAGTGAAAGCGATCAAAAAGGTGAAAGAGACCGCAAAGCTTGAAAACCACCGGGAAAGGTGAAAGAAACCGCAAAAACGAGAAATTAACCGAATAGCAGTTGAACTACGGCTGAAAAGACGATCATAAGCCTTCTACCATGAGGAGAAGGCGTCAAGACCGGCATGCTGATCGGAAGAAGGCGACGGATGAGGTAAAATAAAGGAGAAAACATATGGACAGAGTAAGAAGCAGATATGCACCTTCACCTACAGGCAAGATGCATGTCGGTAATTTAAGGACCGCGCTTTACGAGTTTCTTATCGCGAAGCATGCGGGAGGAGATTTTATCTTAAGGATTGAGGATACCGATCAGGGCAGACTGGTCGAGGGATCCGTAGATATTATTTACAGAACACTTGCAGAAGCGGGTATCATCCATGATGAGGGTCCCGACAAGGATAAGGGCTATGGACCTTATGTACAGAGCGAGAGAGTTAAGTCCGGTCTGTACATGAAATACGCAAAGCAGCTGGTAGAGCAGGGTGACGCGTACTATTGTTTCTGTACCAAGGAGAGACTTGCTTCTCTTACCACGGAAGCGGGCGGAGAGACGATCACTCATTATGACAAGCACTGCCTGTCGCTCAGCAAAGAAGAAGTTGAGGCGAAATTAGCAGCCGGCGAGCCTTTTGTCATCAGGCAGAATATTCCGAGAGAGGGAACCACAACATTTACCGATGCCAATTACGGTGAGATAACCATCGAGAATTCCGAGCTTGACGATCAGATACTAATCAAGTCCGACGGCTTCCCGACATACAATTTTGCCAATGTCATTGACGATCATCTGATGGAGATCAGCCACGTTGTAAGAGGAAATGAGTATATTTCCTCCACACCCAAATATACGAGGCTTTATCAGGCATTCGGCTGGAAAGAGCCTGTTTATGTGCATCTTCCCCTGATCACCAATGAGGAGCATCAGAAGCTTTCGAAGAGAAGCGGACATTCTTCATTTGAGGACCTTCTCGAGCAGGGCTTTGTTCCCGAGGCAATAGTCAACTTTGTTGCGCTCCTGGGCTGGAGCAGTGCGGATAACCGTGAGATACTGAGCCTTAAGGAGCTCATCGACGAATTCGATTATACGAAGATCAGCAAGTCTCCGGCGGTGTTCGACATGGTCAAGCTGCGCTGGATGAACGGCGAGTATCTGAAGGCGATGGACGATGAGAAATACTATGAGATGGCTATCCCGTACGTTAAGAAGGCTGTAACAAAAGATTATGATCTTAAAGCAATTGCAGCGCTTGTGAAGACCAGGATCGAGACGCTGTGCGATATTCCGGAGATGATCGATTTCTTCGAGGAACTGCCCGAGTATGATATCGGGATGTATACCCACAAGAAGATGAAGACCAATTCCGAGAATTCGCTGACTGCGCTTACAGAGCTTCTTCCGAGACTTGAGGCACTCGATACCTATGATAACGACTCACTTTCCGCACTGGTAGCAGAGTATGTTGCCGAGAAGGAGATCAAGAACGGAATGGCACTGTGGCCTTTAAGAACCGCTGTTTCAGGCAAACAGACCACACCCGGCGGAGCTTACGAGATCATGACGATCCTCGGTAAAGAGGAGAGCTTAAGGCGTATCCGCAAGGGAATCGAGAAGCTGGGCAACGCCTGATATGGGAACAGGAAACATGGATTGATGTATTTGTAAAAAAGGTAATCCCGAATGAATATTAATCAGCTTAGATATGCACTTACCGTCGCTGCGTCAGGCTCAATGCGTGAAGCAGCGACGAAGCTTTATGTCTCCCAGCCCGCGCTTTCGTCGAGCATCAGGGAACTTGAAGAGGAACTGAAGATCAGAGTATTTGAAAGGACCAACAAGGGGATTTCCGTGACCCCTGAGGGAGAGGATTTTCTGGTCTATGCGAAGAAGGCCGTTAGTCAGTATGAACTCGTGGAAAACAGGTTCCTTTCGAAAAATGATGATACCGAACGCTTCTCGGTATCAACGCAGCATTATAATTTTGCGATAAGGTCATTTACCGAGCTGATCAGGAAATTTGACCCCGTAAAATACTCATTTTCCATACATGAAACCAAAACAAATGAAGTTCTTGAGCATGTCCGCGACTTAAAAAGCGAGGTCGGGATAGTATCCTATTCGGGCGCGAATGAGGATATCATCAAGAAGCTGATCAGGGAATACATGCTGGAATTTGTGCCTCTGATGCGTAAAGAAACATATGTATATTTCTGGAAGGATCACAAATTCGCAAAACGCAGGGAGATCTCGATCGAGGAACTGCGGGATTATCCGTGTATTTCCTTTGACCAGAGCGACAATGACTCGTTCTATCTGAGCGAGGAAGCCATGTCTGACTACGATTTTCAGAAGCTGATCAAATCGGATGACCGCGCCACGACCATGGAGATCATCTCGCAGCTTGGCGGCTATTCAATCGGTTCCGGAATGCTTGCCAAGGATGACGCGATATTGCAGGGCATGGTGTCGGTGAAGCTGAAGGAAGAAGATCCTCTCATAATCGGTTATATTACCAGAAAAGGCAGCAATCTGTCTGTCTACGGCAGGGCTTATATAGAAGAACTGCTTAAGTTCAAGGAATTGTAATAAATGTTATAAATACCACCGTCAGACTGTCCGAAAACCGGCTCACAGGGCGTGATTCGGTGAAATTACCTCAAAAAACATGAGCTCTGCTCGTTTTTTGAGGAATTTTACCGAATCACGCCCTTGTTTGTTTGGTTTTCGGACAGTCTAAAATTAGTGGTTCGTGATATAAGCATTACTTATCACAGACAATCAATTTCCTGTAATTTTCAAACAGGGAATGTCATGATAATATATGACCCATGGTAAGCAACACAAATGAAAGGGGAAACAGCCAATGAAGAAGTCCTATTTTGTAAACTGTATGTGCATGTGTCGAATGCTTTACTCCCGGACAGGTAAGATGGCAGGGTGTGAGGCTTGTTGCCTTGCACTTGAATAGACAGAGCGGTTTGTACCGTAAGCCATATGTCCGGGAGCGATCAGGTTCCGGGCTTTTTTATTTGACAGAGCCTGTTAACATGGATTTCACAACAAAAGAAAACAGGAAAAAGGATTGAGAGGAGAATAAAAAAATGTCAAACAGCTGCACATTAGATTTTTCAAAGAGAGAGACGATAAAGAGCGATTACACCGATGAACTTGCAGAGCAGTTCGCCGCAGAAGCGGGCGGACTTGCACCCCGTCCCAACGAGCAGAGGGATGAGACCAATGAAAGAGGCGTATTTGTAAGACAGCCCAATTCATTCATTGTTCCGTTCGGAGATAAGGAAGGCGAGCATAAGGCCGAGGCAAACCGCTATGCCATTTACTGGGCACATGGCTGCAACTGGTCCAACAGACCTGTTATCGCAAGAGATCTGCTTGGTCTTCAGGATGTGATAGCCGATCAGACAACCAGCCATTCCGGAGAGACCAATAAATACGGACACGGTTTTGCCGATCAGAAGGATTATAAAGATCCGATCACGGGAGTTCACTTCCTTTCGGAATTTTACAAGAACGCGAATCCCGAATACAAGGGGCGTGCAACCACTCCCACATTTGTTGACGTAAAGGAAAAGAAAGCAGTCAATAACGATTATCACCGTCTTTCGAACTATATCGAGGTTCAGTTCAGAAAATTCCAGCCGGTTGACGCTCCGGACCTTTATCCGAAGAAATACAGAAAAGAGATCGATGAATTCAATGACTGGCTGTTCCCCCACATCAACAACGGTCATTACCGTATGGCTTTCGGTGTTTCGTGGGAAGCTTACAACGAGGGATACGAAGATTTCTTCGATTCTCTTGAAAAGCTTGATAAGAGACTTGAAACGAACCGTTTCATCTTCGGCGATTACATTACCGATTCCGATATCAGGGCGTATGTTTCACTGGTAAGATGGGAAACAGGATATTTCAGATCCATAGGCCCGATGAAGAAGAGGATCACTGAATACAAGAATATCTGGGGATATGTAAGAGAGCTGTATTCCATCCCTACATTTGCAAAATATACCTTCTTCAGGGAGAGCAAGGGCATCGGAGGAAAGGGCGGATTCTTCAAGGGCTATGAGGCCAGGATCGTTCCGCTTATCCCGTTCGAGGAGCTCTGGAAGACCGATCATGAGAGAGCAAAGCTTTCACAGGATCCCGAGAATCTGTTCCTGAAGCATCCGGCAGGCGAGACTCCCGAAGATTATCAGTCGGAGATCTCAATGACGATCTGGAACTCACCTTCATGGGATGACAGGGAACCTACTAACTACAGACCTGATTTCGACGTTACGGTAAATCCTTTAAAGGGTCGGCTCAAAAATGAATGATGAGATTAATGTGTTGAAAGGAAATGAACAAATAAGATCAACAGCAGCTATAAGCTGAAAGAATAATGGAAAGAGGATAAGGATTATGGAAAGGATATATCAGAAGAACAGATTTAAAAAAGTAATTGTACTCGGGCTTGCGGTGCTGTTTGCACTTGCATCGCTCACCGGCTGCTCGACAACGGGTAAAGGGGGAAACACCGCGGGTGCCGTGACGACCGATCCGGCAGCAAACGTTAGCCAGAGTACAGGTGAGAAGATAGTTAAGATCGCTATCAGCAGTGATCCTTCATTTACCTTCAATGCGATCGGTGACGGTCTTATGGTCACAAACGGACTTCTGCGTGAGGGTCTTACAAGATACGGAGACGGAGTTCTTACAGACGGTCTTGCGGAAAGCTATGAGCACAATGACGATTACACCAAATGGACCTTCCACTTAAGAGAAAGCGGCTGGAACAACGGTTAACCTGTAACGGCGGATGACTGGGTATATGCGATCGGAGCGATGCTGGAAGGAACAGCCGAGATCGGATTCCCTGATTTCTTATATGAGATCAAGAACGCACGCGAGATCTACACAAAGGAAAAGAATGTTTCGGAGCTTGGAGTTATAGCCGTAGACGAGAAGACACTTGTTTTTGAACTTGCCTATCCCGTAACCTATTTCCCTTATCTGATCACGCATCCGATGCATTTCGGATATGACCGTGAGTTCTCACAGAAGGTCGGAGTTGAAAATGTAGGTACCGAAGCACAGTATTCGATCAGCAACGGTCCGTTCTACATTGATTCATGGGAGCATGACAACCTGCTCATTTTCAAGAAAAACCCATATTACTGGAATAAGGACAATATCAAGATCGATCAGGTCAATGTATATGTTATCCCCAATCAGGCAACCCAGGTCAATCTGTTCCTGAACGGAGAGCTTGATGTGGTTGATTTTGCTTACCAGAGACTTTCGGCGATCGAGAGTGCGGGCTTTAAGACACAGACCTACAATAACGGACGTACCGCATATCTTAACTACAATCTTACCAACGAATTCCTGAAGAACAAGTATATCAGACAGGCGATCTCCTCTGCGATCGACCGTGACGGTATCGTAAACGGTGTACTGCATGTGGGAACACCTGCGGACGGATTTATTCCGGTAGGACTTGCGGGTGACGGTAAGGCAACATTCCGTGAGATAGTAGGCAGCGATCTTGAGTATTCATTCAATGTTGACAAGGCAAAAGAGCTTCTTAACAAGGGTCTTGCAGAGCTCGGACTTAAGGATCCTTCGGATGTAAAGATCACGATCCTTGCAACCAATACAGACGAATTTATAGCTGTATCCGGTGCGATCCAGCAGCTCCTTCAGGATAACCTCGGAATAAAGGTTGAGGTTGAAACAACCGACAGCAGCGCATTCAGGACAAGAAGAAACGCATTTGAGTATGATCTGACTCTTCAGAGCTGGGGTGCCGACTGGGATGACGCCACAAACTTCCTTGGAGGCTATGAGCGCAACGCATCGGCCAATCCGGCACTGTTCATCAACGAGCAGTTCAACGAAGCTTATCATTCGGCTACCTACAGCACCGATCTTACCGAAAGGATCAGACTTCTCGGCAAGGCAGAAGCGATACTGCTTGAAGAAGAAGGCATCACACCTTTGTACTACACAGGCCAGTATTACGCAGTTTCGAACCGTTTGGACAAAGTTTTGAGAAGAGCTGTGGTACCTTATCTTGATCTCTATTTTACAGATGTTAAATAAATAACAGAGCCAAAAAACGGAAACTCCCAAAAGTTGTTGCTGTTCACAGCCCTGCGATCGATAAATGTCCGAAAAGCCTGATATTGGGGGATATTTAAAGATATGCATGGCTGTGAAACTGATTTAATAACCCAAAATACGGATGTTCAGGCATGAGGTAAGACCAATGCGAAAATACATTGTGAAAAGAGTTTTGCTCGCGATCGTGACAATATTTATCGTAATGACGATCACATTCTTTATGATGCATGCGATACCGGGTACACCCTTCAGTACGGGGAATGACACGCTCTCCCCTGAATCGCTGGAGATCCTGATGGAACGTTATGGTCTCGATCAGCCGATCTATAAACAATATGTCAGGTATGTAGCCAATGTTTTCAGAGGTGACTTCGGCGTATCGATGTCGAACGGTTACAGAAGCGTAAGCGAGATAATAATCACCGCGTTTCCGGTTTCGGCGGATCTTGGACTAAGAGCCCTGATATTCGGGGCAACCGCAGGAATCCTGCTCGGAATTGCGGCTGCCATGCACAGAGGCAAAGCGGTCGATCATGTTTCGACTGTGGTTGCGATCATAGGTATCTCGGTACCGAGCTTCGTACTCGGAACAGTATTTCAGACAATATTCGGCCTTGGAGTATCGGGCTTTGTAAAGACAGTATTTCATACGGACTTTCAGTTGTTCCCGATAGCAAGATGGGAGAGCTTCCGCTACACTATCATACCGAGCTTTGTCCTCGGGATGGGAACAGTCGCAGGACTTGCGCGACTGATGAGAACATCGATGCTTGACGTGATCGATCAGGATTACGTTAAAACGGCCAAGAGCAAGGGAATTTCAAGAATGGCGATAATCTGGAAGCATGAAGTCAGAAATGCCATGATGCCGGTCGTGACCGTTCTCGGACGTATGATCGGCGGAGTTGTTACAGGTTCATATATTATCGAAAGCCAGTTTGCGATCCCGGGACTCGGCAAATATCTGGTAAACAGCATTACGGCCAGGGATTATACGATGACAATGGGGCTGACGGTATTCTATTCGATCTTTATCGTAGCGAGTATGTTGCTTGTGGACATTCTGTACTGCGTTATCGATCCGAGGGTAAGACTGACGAAATGATGGTCGGGTGATCCTTGTTTTGCAGTGAACAGTAGCTTAAAAAACGGAGGTTGGATATGGCAGCAGTAACGACCGTAAGAGAAGCGGCCGGTTTTAAGAAGGATTTCACGAGAGTTCAGAGAGATATTGCCGCAAGTCAGAAAATACACAGAGAATCAATGTCCTACACCCAGGGAGTCATCAGGACCCTTAAAGCGAACAAGGTCGCAATGATATCCCTCGGATTTATCATATTTCTGGTGATCGTTGCGATATTCGGTCCGATAATATTTCCGGGTTACGAAAAACAGGACCTGCTGAACACACTGCAGGCGCCGTCGCTTAAACACCTGCTCGGTACCGATGAGCTCGGAAGGGATGTACTTACAAGACTTATAAGAGGTACAAGGATATCGCTTTTCATCGGATTTGCGGCAGAAACGATCAACCTTGTGGTAGGTATCATTTACGGAGGCATCGCAGGATTCCTCGGCGGTAAGGTCGACAACCTGATGATGCGCATCATAGACGTGCTGATGAGCGTACCTCAGACACTGGTAATGATCCTGATGCTCACGGTCCTGAAAAGAGGCATGGGAACGCTGATCCTCTCGCTTACGGTAACCGGATGGATAGGACTTGCACGACTGGTCAGAGGCCAGATACTCTCACTTCGTGAAAATGAGTACGCTGTGGCGGCCAAGGTGCTCGGAGCCGGAAAAAGAGAGATATTGTTCAACCACCTGCTTCCTAATACGGTCGGTCCGATAATAGTGAATTATACGATGAGCATTCCGGGAGCGATCGCTGCGGAAGCCGGAATGAGTTATCTGGGGCTCGGTATTTCGGTCCCGGAAGCAAGCTGGGGCAATATGCTGCAGTTTGGCGCAAGTCAGTTCCCGGCAACGCTGTGGCTGTTCTTTGCACCCGCTGTGTTATTTGCATTATCGATGCTTGCTTTCAACCTGCTCGGTGACGGACTGCGTGATGCACTCGATCCGAAAATGAGAAAATAAACATGGAGGCTTAAAATGCTTGAGATCAAAGGATTGAAAGTATCGTTTCATACATATTCGGGTGAGGTACAGGCTGTAAGAGGTATAAACCTGAAACTCGAAGACGGCGGGATACTTGCCGTGGTGGGCGAATCGGGCTGCGGCAAATCGGTCACGGCACAGAGCATACTGCAGCTCCATGATCCTGCGATCACCGAATACAAGGACGGCGAGATCCTCCTCGACGGAAAGAACCTGCTTGAGCTTAATGACAGGCAGATGCAGGAAATACGCGGAAAAGATATCAGCATGATATTTCAGGATCCGATGACCTCGCTCAATCCGACAATGACCGTCGGCAACCAGATCATAGAAGTTCTGCGTGAACATGAGACAGGGGCGGGCGGTAAGAAAATATCGCGCAGCGAAGCCTTTGACAGGGCAGTGCAGCTCCTTAAGATGGTCAGGCTGCCCAATCCCGAACGCAGGATGAATGCCTATCCGCATGAGTTTTCCGGAGGACAGAGGCAGCGCGTCATGATCGCAATGGCAATGGCCTGCTCGCCCAGGATACTGATCGCCGACGAACCTACAACGGCTCTTGACGTAACGGTACAGGCGCAGATCATTGAGCTGATGAAGGAAATGCAGAGGGAACACGGAACCTCCATTATCATTATTTCCCATGATATGGGCGCGGTAGCGAGCATCGCAAAAAATGTTGCCGTAATGTACGGCGGACTTGTGGTCGAATCGGGAACTGTAGAAGATGTTTTCTACCGTCACGAACATCCTTACACAAAAGGGCTTCTTGATTCGGTTCCGAAGGGAGGACAGCCCAAGGACAAAAAACTCGAATCAATAGAAGGAACACCCCCGGATCTGGTAAAGCCTCCGGCAGGATGCCCGTTTGCGGACAGATGCAAATACGCGATGCGGATATGCAAGGATCATCTGCCTGATGAAACCGGTATTTCCGACAGCCATATGTGCAGATGCTGGCTGCTGGATCCGGAATGCCCCGAGCCCAGGCTTTCAAGACGCAAGTTTGAAAGTTCAAAAGAACTTTCAAGTGACTGAATCGATGCCCGGAGCGCCATCGATGCAAGCTTAGTCGTTCGCCCGGGATCAGCTTCGCTCAAGATCAGCTTTGCTGATCTAGCTATCTCTCGATATGAGGTTAAGCTTGAAAAACGGGAATGACCGGCGGGAAATACTTAAAAAGACTGATAAAATCGGAAAGGAACAGATCATGTCTGAGATTCTATTTGACATACAGGATCTAACCAAATCCTTTGATGTCGGCAAGAATAAGGTTTTAAAAGCGGTGGACGGTATTTCGCTCAAGATCCGCAAAGGGGAGACCTTCGGACTTGTGGGCGAGTCCGGATGCGGAAAGAGTACGCTCGGACGCACGCTGGTGAGAGTCTACGAGCCTGACGGCGGGAAGGTGCTCTACAAGGGGAAGGATATTTCCGGGCTTCGCGGACATGAGGCGAAGAAATATGCTTCGGAGGTCCAGATGATCTTTCAGGACCCCTACGCCTCGTTAAATCCCAGGATGACGATCGGAGACATCATCAAGGAAGGCATGAGAATACATAAGATCGGAAATGAC
>JAILIQ010000060.1 GCA_024695205.1 Lachnospiraceae bacterium | reverse complement strand
AGTTTGTTCGTAAGTTTAAGATGTGGTGCGGTGTAATGGAGTATGAGCCTGATTTTGATGCACTGAACATGGTGGAAGAACCGGGCTGCACCGTTGTTAAAACCTCGCAGTATAATTGGGGTGAGTTTAAGGATACAAAAGAACATAAAGTCGGATATTTCGTATATTACAACAAAGGCATTTTTGACAAAGGTCCCGCGCCTTTACTTGTAGGCTTCCATGGAGCCGGCGACTCATCAATGTTCCTGACATTTGTTTCCGGATGGTGGCAGGTATGTCATGATCATGATTTTCTGTATGTATCGTTTGACAATCATCATAATGTACCTGCGGAAGAGGTCATGCAGGTCATTGAGGATTTAAAGACCAAATACAGTATCGACGAACACAGGATCTATGCATGTGGTTTCTCGATGGGCTGCGGCAAGACCTGGGATCTGTTCCAGGAATATCCCGAAAGCTTTGCAGGTGTCGCACCCGCAAGCGCACTGTTCCCGGTAAGGAATAATCCTTTCGGAAGGGATCTTGGCGATAGGCTTAACACAACGATCCCTGTTCCGATCTTTTATTCTGGCGGAGAAAAATCCTTCCTTTCGGAGCTTCCCTTTCAGGCAGAAGCCGGACTTGAGCGTATCGCATATGCCGCAGAAGTCAATAAGTGCAAAAAGAAGTTTGATATCAAATACGAAGATAAGGATAAATGGGAGGATCCCATTTACGGAGTGCCCGGAGACCGCGTTGTGAAGCTTCACGATGAAACCCGTCAGAGTGTTCTTACGATCAATTATTATGACAGCGAAGACGGCATATGCAGGACAGCATTTGCAAGCATTGACAACCAGGTGCATGAATACAGGCATCATACCGCTGAGGAAGCCTGGAAATTTATATCTCAGTTTACCAGATAAACTTATTTTTTATATCATTTATCGAACTGCTATTTTAAACTACCCTGAGGCTTACTAGGAAAAATGTATTATGCAAGTGTCGGAATTCTTGCCTTATTACATCACCAGATAATCAATTATTCATCCAAAGGACAAAGATAAGCTTTCGAAGGTACTTGACAAAGACTATCTGATCTCTGCCCTCGAGAACAGAAAACAGATCAGTGTCGAATACCGCATCATTTTGGATGAAAAGGCTCAGCATACCCGCATGACCGTAAGCAAGTCAAGTGACGGGAAACATCTGATAATAGGTGTCGAAAATATCGAAGACGAGATCCGGAAAGAGCAGGAATGTCTGAAAGCACTGAATACCGAGAAGGAACTTGCAAGACGCGATGAACTGACCGGGATCAGGAACAAGAATGCGTACATTGAGCTTGAAGACTCGATCCAGAGCAATATTGAATCCGGGACAATATATATTCAGTTTGCCATAGCCGTATGTGATCTGAATGAACTTAAGAAGATCAACGATACACTAGGACATAAGGCCGGAGATGAATACATAAAAAGCTCGGCCAAGCAGCTGTGTGATATTTTCGATCACAGCCCTGTATTCAGGATCGGCGGGGATGAGTTTGTGATCTTCCTAAGCGGTTCGGATTATAATTCCAGGAAAGAACTTATAGAGAAGCTTCATAAATGTTCGGTCGAAAACCTCAACAAAGGAGAAGGTACCGTGATCGCAGTAGGAATGTCGGAATTTGATTCCGAAAATGATTCCGCGGTTTCGGAAGTCTTTGACCGTGCCGACAAACTCATGTATGAAGATAAGCTTGAGCTTAAAGAGGAAAAAAGTAAAACACCGGTTAAGTCAGACATGATTTACTCTTGACTTTGTAACATTTCAATTCTATAATACAACACGGTGCGGCAGGTAAATGCGCCTGCCGCATATTGTTGCAGATAATGAGATTTTTATGCGTTTTAAGGATGCGGTAAATACTCATCTTGCAGAAACGGAGGACATTTATAATGGCTAAAAAGCCCACAGTTTTACTGATACTTGACGGTTACGGACTTAATGAGAGAACAGAAGGCAATGCTGTTGCTCTCGCAAAAACTCCTGTTATGGACAGACTTATGAAGGAATATCCTTTTAAGAAGGGTAATGCATCAGGTCTTTTTGTCGGTCTTCCTGACGGTCAGATGGGAAATTCAGAGGTAGGACATCTCAATATGGGTGCCGGAAGGATCGTTTACCAGGATCTAACACGTATCACAAAAGAAATAGAGGACGGTGATTTCTTTAAGAATCCCGCACTTCTTGAAGCTGTTGAGAACTGCAAGAAGAACGATTCGTCACTTCATCTGTACGGTCTGGTTTCGGACGGCGGCGTTCACAGCCATATTACTCATATTTACGGACTTCTCGAACTTGCAAAACGCAATGATCTTAAAAAGGTATATGTACACTGCTTCCTTGACGGAAGAGATACACCTCCCGCATCGGGTAAAGATTATGTTGCCCAGCTCGAAGCCAAGATGGCTGAGATCGGAGTAGGTGAGGTTGCATCTGTTCAGGGCCGCTACTATGTTATGGACCGTGACAAGAACTGGGATCGTGTTGAAAAAGGCTATGCAGCGCTTGTTTACGGAGAAGGCGAAGAGGCGGATTCGGCAACAGGCGGGATCCAGGCTTCATACGACAAGGGTGTGACCGATGAATTTGTTGTTCCCTTCGTAGTTAAGAAGAACGGTGCTCCGGTTGCTACGATCAAGCCCAATGACAGCATCATTTTCTATAATTTCAGACCCGACCGCGCAAGAGAGATCACAAGAGCTCTGTGTTGTGAAGATTTTGACGGATTTGAGCGCAGGAACGGTTTCTTCCCGCTTAAATACGTGTGCTTCACCGAATATGATGTGACGATCCCCAACAAGATCATCGCATTTGAGAAGATCAAGCTCACCAATACCTTCGGTGAATTCCTCGCAGCAAAAGGAATGCGTCAGGCACGTATCGCCGAAACAGAGAAATACGCACATGTAACCTTCTTCTTTAACGGCGGCGTGGAAGCTCCCAATGAAGGTGAGGACCGTATTCTTGTCGATTCACCCAAGTATGTTCCCACATATGAAAAAAAGCCCCGTATGAGCGCTTATACCGTTTGCGACAGGCTCAGCGAAGCGATCACCAAGAAGGATGAAAACGGTGAGGCTTATTACGATGTTATCATCTGTAACTTCGCCAACCCCGACATGGTAGGCCATACAGGTGTTCTTGCATCCGCGATCGAAGCCATCGAAGTAATTGATAAGTGTCTCGGTGAGATCGAAGGCTTCATCAAGGAAGTTAACGGTCAGATGTTTATCTGTGCCGATCACGGCAATGCCGAGATGCTGATCGATTATGAGACCGGCGAACCTTTTACCGCTCATACTACCAACCCCGTTCCTTTCATTGTTGTGAATGCAGACGGTGTTAAGGACATCAAAGAAGGCGGAAGACTCTGCGATATCGTACCTACAATGCTTGATATGATGGGTATTGAAAAGCCCGCAGAGATGACCGGCGAATCATTGCTCATCAGATAAAATGAAATTCTTAGGAAATATTTCTTGTCAATTTATGCGCTTTGTGATAATATAGACAAGGTGTGAGCCCTGTACGGCTCAATATTACTCGAACGGGAGGTGTTACAAGTGGAAGCTTTGAAGATCATACTCACAGTTTTGTTCATACTGATCTGTGTTGCTATAATTGCAATTGTTCTTATGCAGGATTCCAAGGGCGAAGGTCTTTCATCTGCGATCGCAGGCGGTGGCGGAAGTACCAGCACCTACTGGAGCAAGAACAAGGGACGTTCAAAGGAAGGTATCTTAAGTAAGGCTACGATCATTCTTACCATACTTTTTATTATTCTTTCGATCATCCTTAACCTGAGCGTAATGCAGTAAGCAACAGGTTTAACTTTATTTTACATGTAAAATTCAGGGGCATCCGTTATCGTGATGTCCTTGTTTTTTTTTATAATTTATAGTATTATTATTTCAAGGATACATATATTGTGTTTTGCCTTTGCGTAAATCAAAAGGCTGGTTTAACTGTTCCACCCAATATACAAGGTGTACTTATGCTTGGTATGCCGGAAAGGGTTGCTTATGGATAAACAGATATTTGACGAAAGAAAAGAAATGGTTTACGGCTTTATTTCGAACAGGGGATATACTCCGATGAAACCCAAGGAGATCGCACAGTTTTTGAGCGTTCCGAGGGCTGAAAAGGAAGAATTTGCCGAGGTGCTTGATGCGCTTGTTGCTGACGGTAAGATCATCATTGATAACAGAGGCAAGGTCAAGAAAGCCGATGAAAACAGTGTCAGCGGTATTTTCTGCGGTACTGCCAAAGGCTTTGGGTTTGTTACTGTAGAAGGCGAAACTGAAGATATTTTCATTGCACCTGACAATGTTAACGGGGCAAGAGACAAGGACCGCGTACTGATATCGGTTCTTGACTCATTTGCACCTAAGGGAAGGAGCCGGGAAGGCGTTGTCTTAAGTATACTTGAGCGCGGAACTTCATGTATCATCGGAACCTTCCAGCGTACCAAGACCTATGGTTTTGTTGTTCCGGACAACCAGAAATTCGGATCGGATATCTATATTCCGCACGGATTTACCAAGGGTGCGGTTACAGGTCATAAAGTTGAAGTCGAGATCACCGATTTCGGAAATAAGAATAAAAACGCCGAAGGACATGTTATTGAGATAATCGGTCATATCGATGATCCCAAGACCGATATCATGAGTGTTATAAGAGCCTACGGAATTCCCGTTGAATTTCCGGAAGGTGTAATCAACCAGCTAACCACGATACCTGATTCGATCAGTGAAGAGGATACGGTGGGCAGGCTCGATCTGCGCAATACAAGAATGGTCACGATCGACGGTGAGGACGCCAAGGATCTTGATGATGCGGTTTCTCTTGAATTTGACGGAAAACTGTATCACCTCGGTGTCCATATTGCCGATGTTACGAATTATGTAAAGGAAAATTCGCCTCTCGATAAGGAAGCCTTAAAACGCGGAACGAGCAACTATCTGATAGACAGTGTTATACCGATGCTTCCTCATGAGCTTTCCAACGGAATTTGCTCGCTTAATCAGGGCGTTGACAGGCTCGCTCTTTCTGTCCTTATGGATATCGACAGAAAGGGAACTGTTGTAAGCCACAAGATCTGCGAAACAGTCATAAACGTCAACAGAAGAATGGCTTATACCAATGTCAACAGAATAGTCTGCGGCAGACCGTCAGAGCCAAAACTTGTTGAGGATGCGCAGGGAGCCGATGAAGCGAAGGGAATCTATGCGGATCCCGAAAAATATAAGGCAGCACTCGAAGCATTTCCGGGCAGAACACAGGCTTACGAAGACGATATGAAGGAATACGCCGAACTTACAGACATGTTTATGCTGATGGAAGAGCTTGCGGAAATATTAAGGAGCCGCCGTATGAAGAGAGGCTCCATAGACTTTGATTTCCCCGAATGCAAGATCGAAGTCGACGACAGGGGAGTTCCTCTGGATATCCATCCGTATGAGAGAAATAAGGCGACCAGGATAATCGAGGATTTCATGCTTATAGCAAATGAGACCGTTGCGGAAGACTATTTCTGGCAGGAGCTGCCTTTCGTATACAGAACACATGAGAATCCGGATCCCGAGAAGATAACAAAGCTTGGTATATTTATCAACAATTTCGGTTATTCGATAAAGATGACCCAGGAAGACATCCATCCGAAGGAATTGCAGAAGCTCCTTAATTCTATCGCGGGAAGCGAAGAAGAGACGCTTATCAGCCGCCTGACGCTGCGCTCATTGAAACAGGCAAAATATACGACTTCATGTGAAGGACATTTCGGACTTGCCGCCAAGTATTATTGCCACTTCACGTCACCGATCCGCAGATATCCCGATCTGCAGATACACCGTATCATCAAGGAAAATCTTGCCGGAAAGCTGGACGAACACAGGGTAAACCATTATAATAAGATCCTTGATGAGGTAGCTATACAGTCGAGCAAAACCGAACGCAGGGCCGATGAAGCCGAACGTGAAGTTGAAAAACTCAAGAAGATAGAGTATATGGAGCAATATATCGGCGAGCTCTTTGAAGCCGTAATTTCCGGAGTTTCAAGTACGGGAATGTATGTTGAGCTTCCGAATACCGTTGAAGGTGTGATCCCTCTTGTCAAAATGGAAGATGACTATTACTATTTTGAAGAAGAGCACTATATGCTTGTCGGCGAGCACACAAAAAAGACCTATAAGCTTGGCGAAAAAGTGAAGGTAAGGCTTGAGATCGCCGATAAATTACTCAGGACGATAGAGTTTAAGCTTGCTGAAAATGATGTCATTTATGACCCCGAAACGGATAAGTTCATTTGAAGAAATTAAAAAACTGAACCAACAGTTTATTGTAATCTTTTGGCATCGGTACTATAATGATATTACTTAAAAACGTCAAAAGTGTCTCGGAATATGCCCCGGGACGGTGACGGACAGGAGGTTTTGTCATGGCGCAGGTTAAGGCTTCCAAGCTCGTAGCCAACAATAAAAAAGCCTATTTTGACTATTTTATTGAGGATACTTACGAAGCGGGCATAGCGCTTGCCGGAACCGAAGTAAAATCTGTCAGGATGGGAAAATGCAGTATAAAAGAGAGCTATATTCAGGTTGAAAACAATGAGATGTATATTTACGGAATGCATATCAGCCCCTATGAAAAAGGGAATATTTTCAACAAGGATCCGTTAAGGACCAGAAAGCTTCTGCTTCACAGAAATGAGATAATGAAGCTGAAAGGGCAGTCCGCTGAAAAAGGTTTTACTATCGTTCCGCTTACGGTATACTTAAAAGACGGGCTGGTAAAGGTGAGCATCGGTCTTGCCAAGGGTAAAAAGAATTACGACAAGCGTGAATCTATCGCCAAAAAAGATGAACGCAGGGACAAAGAAAGAGAGTACAAGATAAAAGGTTTGTAAAAGATATTTTCTTTATGTTTCATCCCGGGCCAGTACTGGTTTCGACGGGGGTTTTGAAGCTGGAGAAGCGAGTCGCGAGGCAGTGCGTTATACTCCAAAACTAAATATAAACGCTAACGACGATTTAGCATTCGCTGCCTAATCTTAGGCGGCTGTCCGCCTTGTAAGACCTGCATTATAAGATCCGGGCATCATGATGGCAGGAAACGACATCTGCAAAGCTTTGAGCATTTGGGCGTAATATGAAGCTACTGAAGGTATAAGGCCGCCGATCGCCGCATACCGGAGGGAAAGGATTCATTTATATGGATCGCAAATATTCGGCTAAACTCGTAGAAGGACAGTGAATCTGCTTTCGGACAGGGGTTCGACTCCCCTCTGGTCCATTTTAAAAAGACTATCGTATCAATACGACGGTCTTTTTTTATTTTTCTTGTATAAAAGCGACATGTAGTATATAATGTATATTAAGTATAAGTATATACAACATTTTGTGGGGACACTTTCTTGAAAGATTATGTTTTTATGCATTTTTTGCGTTTGATATTTTTGTGCTTTATAGTCATATCCGTATCCGGATGCTCTGTAAAAAAGCAGGTCCCGGTTCAGATATCGGATATTTCCGATGCGAAGGATGCAACCGGAACCGTATACGCTACAGTCAATGTAAGAGGCTACGGCAGTATGAAATTCATGCTTTTGGATAAATATACACCGGATGCGGTAAATATATTTACGGAAGCTGCAAAGGAAGGCTTCTTTAATGAAAAAAGCATATATATGGCGATAAAAGATTTCTGCTTTATTGCCGGATCCGCCGAGGACAGAGAATTTAACGGAAAACAGCTGATAGCGCGAATTGGTGAAGGCATTGACAATTCATCCTGCTATCCGGTAAAAGGAGCACTTTGCTTTACAGAAGCACTTGGGCAGGCCGGATATTCGGCCGCCAATTTTACGGTTATACAGGGAGGAAGCGAATTTATAGCCGGTCTTGAGGAGCTTCTGAAATACAAAAAGGTCACTCTTGCGGAATATTTTAAACAGGCATACGGTAATGAGATCTCGGAAGATGATCTTAAGATATTCAGAAAATACGGCGGTGCGCCCTGGCTGTACGGACATTGCATCGTTTTCGGACAGCTTACGGAAGGAGAAGAGGTACTCGACGCGATCTGTAACTGTGAGGTTACCGATGATTCGGGATTTGTACCTATAGAGGATATAGTCATCGAAAACATAACTATTGAGACAAAATGACAGTTTTTCCCTGTTTAGTGTATTTTGGAGGCGTGTATGTGGGATAACCTGACTGTAAACGGATTCCATTTTGAGACTGCGGCCGAATATGCCGAAGCCAAAAAAGAGAATGAAGCTATCGAATACATATGTTCAAAAATGGATATTTCCGATCCTGAGACAGCGTTCAAGGTTTATTACAAGCTTCTTGAACGCAAGAATCTTCATACGA
>JAILIQ010000022.1 GCA_024695205.1 Lachnospiraceae bacterium | reverse complement strand
GTCAAGGTCGAATTCGTCGGCTGAGTACGGCGCGCCCTCTTCATGCTCCGCAGGTGCCCCGGCCACAGCGGGTTTCTTTTTATTATTCTTGTGTGAACGCTTTGTAGAGAATGTCACACCCGAATTCTCTCCGGGTTTGTTCACGCGGATATCAAGCTTCTGCGCGGCAGGCTTGCTTTCTTCAAAAATATCTTCCTGCGTGAGTTCTTCTCCGAGAATACGCTTTTCTTCGGCTTTTTTACGTATATTTTCAAGCATCGTAAGATAGATCTCACTGTCATGCATCTGTGCAAGCTCTGATTTGACACCTTCCTTGTTCTTCATAAGGAGTTCGCTCTGATCCTCGATCTTGGCGATCGCTTCAAGCATGTCATGCTTTAACTGATATTTGGTGCTCTCAAATATCCTGTCGATATTCTCAAGCATACTGTCCGTATATACCAAAGAAGCCGCGTGAATATCATCCGCAGCCTGCCTGGCAGCCGCGATCGTATTGGATTTTTCGCGCTCCATATCGAGTCTGGCGCGTTCTCTGCTCAAAGTAGTCGCTTCATACCTGTCAAGTACCGCACCCAGCTCTTCATTCAGTCTTTCGAGAAGCTCAAACATCTTCTCCTTCGAGACGATTATAAGATCAGTGGAATCGCCGTACTGCTCGCATTTCGCAAATAATACGTGTATCTCCTTTAAAATATCTTCTACTCCGTCAGGCATGACCCAACCTCCGTAAATATTCTCCCTTTTTGACAGATACGAGTATAGCATTTTTTCCGTTTTCCCGCAATCCTTAGGCTGACTTTTTCTTGCAAAAGGATGACCTCAGTGCTACAATATACAATGTGGTATTATGAACAGGGGTATGTTTTATGTTTGATTTTTTCAGCGGCTTAAGGGAGGACAACAGACTGTATGACAGTCGTAAACTGCGTGCTGTCATCAACCGTCTGAACATGGGCAGGCTTTATACCTTCAGTCTTTTCGGCGGTGTAGGCATGCTTCTTTTTGCTGTTCTTTTTTCCGTGACAGGCTTTCACATGCTCCCCGGAGGATATCAGACTCTGGCATTCGTCTCATTTTCGATAATACTGTTCATCTTTTTCTTCTCTGCTTTCATGATAGTAAAAAGAAAGCTTACCTCCTATTTCGGACAATTCTGTTATGCATATACGGGTGTGATCATGACTGTCATGCTCACCTTCATGTTCAGGGCGTCCAACAGCATTGCCTCGATGGCATTCTATATGCTGTTGATGATCTTTTTGTGCCTGGTACCCGTATTTATCCCGATAGCAAGCCTCATCGTATGGGGTTCCCAGTTTCTCGTCATGGCGATCTTCACGATGGTGAAGGATCTTGATTCCACTACCTCGATGTCCTTCATCCTGATCGGTATCATGGGACTTATGCTTTCACTTTTCTCATATGCGGGAGTCTTAAGAAAGCTCGATTACAAGCTCAGCCTCGATCATGCGATCACTGAAGCCGAGACCGATCCGATGACCGGACTGCTCAACCGCCGCGGACTTGACCGTCGTCTTGAAAATGTCTGGCCTCTCTGCATCAGACAGCAGATCAAGGTTGCGGTATTGATGGTCGATATCGATAATTTCAAAAAATACAACGACAGCTTCGGCCATCCGGCAGGCGATGAATGCATCAAAGCCGTGACCGGAACGATCCGAAGCTGTGTAAGAAGACGTACAGATTATGCGGCGAGAGTCGGCGGCGAGGAATTCCTTGTCCTGCTCACGGACATTGAGCCCGCGCAGGCTGTAAAATGGGCGCTCAACCTTCAGAAGGCCATTGCCGATCTGAAGATCCCCCATTCCCCCAACAATTTCTCACCGATTGTAACGATAAGTCTTGGTCTTTCAACCGAAACGGTACGCGAGACCACTTCCTTCGACCTTTTGAAAGAAGAAGCGGACAAGTCCCTTTATGACTCGAAACAGAACGGCCGCAACCGCCTGTATTACCGCGGTAAATGCTATCGTTCCAACCGTGCCTCCAAATCGGAGGAACTTCTTGAAGAAGCAAACTAAGATCAGATCCTGAATCTGTAGAGAAGCAAACTACGATCAGATCCTGAATCTGTAGCCGACGCCCCAGATCGTTTCAATATACTGAGGTTTGGACGTGTCGGCTTCTATTTTTTCGCGGATCTTCTTGATATGCACGGTAACGGTCGCAATATCTCCGATCGATTCCATATCCCATATTTCCCTGAACAGTTCTTCCTTCGTAAATACCCTGTTCGGATTGGACGCAAGGAATGTCAGCAGATCGAATTCCTTCGTCGTGAACTGTTTTTCTTCGCCGTTCACATACACACGCCTTGCGGTCTTGTCGATCTTGATGCCTCTTATCTCAACGATCTCATTCTCGGCACGGCTGCTGCCGAGCAGTCTTTCATACCTTGCAAGATGCGCATTTACACGCGCAACCAGCTCGCTCGGGCTGAAGGGCTTTGTCATGTAATCATCCGCTCCGAGCCCTAAGCCCCTGATCTTATCGATATCATCTTTTCTTGCCGAAACCATGAGGATCGGAATATCCTTGACTTCACGGATCTTCTTGCAGATCTCGAAGCCGTCTGTCCCGGGGAGCATGAGATCGAGCACGATCAGATTGTAATCCGTACCTGTTGCCATCTCCAGTCCCTTTGTACCGTCTCCTTCAATATCCACATCAAATCCGGACAGTTCCAGATAATCCTTCTCAAGCTCAGCTATCTCAAGCTCATCCTCAACGATCAGAATTTTCTTTTTCATACGCTTCATTACCTCCGATTGCTTTATGATCCTTCTTCTTATTGACACTGCTGTATTCCGCGTCTTCCACATCATCGTAGCACTTGCCCTTCATACAGCGGGGTATCGTAAATATAAACGTTGTTCCTTCTCCGAGTGAACTTTTTGCCGTGATAGTTCCGCCGTGATCCTCAATGATCTTCTTCGAGATCGCAAGCCCGAGACCAGTTCCGCCCTTCTTGGTACCGCGGGAAGAATCGGCCCGGTAGAATCTCTCAAAGATATGAGGCAGGTCGGCCTCGGAAATACCGGCTGCATTATCCTCTATCTCAAGCCTTATAAAATTGCCGTCCTCAAAACTTCTTATCTCGATCCGGCCTTCGGGCTTATCCATGTATTTTACCGAATTACCGATAATATTGTTGATAACACGTCTGAGCTGTTCCGGATCGGCAACGACGGTATGACAGTCACCGACATTGCTGTGATACGAAAGAGTTATGTTTTTAACTTCGGTATCAAGGCTCAGCTCGTCAACACAGTCCGAAAAGAAGCTGTTCACGTTGACGTTCTTAAAATTGTACGGAATGATATTGCTGTCAAGCTTCGTATAAACCGAAAGCTCATCCACAAGAGACTGCATATCCACTGCTTTTGTGTAAATAGTCTTCAGGTACTTGCTTCTCTTCTCGTCCGTATCCGCAACTCCGTCAAGTATCCCTTCCGTATACCCTTTTATGGCGGTAAGCGGGGTTTTAAGATCATGTGAGATGTTGGAGATCAGATCTATCGTATCCTGTTCATACTTGATCCTGGCATCTATCTGTTCCTTCAGCCGGACCCTCATATTTTCGAAGTCCAGACACAGCTGTCCGAGTTCGTCGTCATTATGACCCGAAACGGTAAAGTCAAGATTACCTTCCCTGATATTCTGCGTTGCCATGCGCAGGACACTCAGCGGCTTGATAATGCTCCGGTACAGCCATATAACAAGTACCATTGCCGTAAGCACGATCACTGCCATCAGGCTGAACAGGGTCTGAAATATCGGCACCCTGATCTGGGGTGTCGCCGTACTTTCCCTGCCTTCATTTTTGAAATAATAAATACTGCCGTTGTCAGTCCCCTGCTCGATACGGGCAGCATCGACCACGCCTTTGTTCATACTCATCGCAGCAGCTACCGTGGCAGCTATCAGGAGTATCGGAACTATCAGCAGGATCAGAAACGCGACTACAAGACGTTTTTTCAGTCCCATCATGTCATCTCCCGGTATTTCGTTTACTATAATCTATCACAGACAAATGAGAAAAACCATTAATCATTTATAAATTTTCATAAAACAAGAAGAAGTACCGCAACCGGCTTTCGCTGATTGAGGTACTTTAAAATGATCTTCTTTATATCCGGCTTTATTCCGCGATCGGTCCGGCTGCCTCAGCCTGAGCCGTTTCTTCAACGGTTTCGGCTGCTTCTGCGGGTTTTTCAGCTTCCTGAGCGGGAGCCTGGGCAACATTACCGGTTGTTGCGCTGTAGGTAGCTTTGGTGTAGGATGCGCTTATCTTCACACTTGTAACGGAAGCTGAAACGGCTCCTGCCACTGCTGTACTGCCCGAACCGCTATCGCCCTTAAGGCTGCTGATCCAGTCATTGACCTTCTTATAGGTTGCATCCATTGTTTTCTGTGAGATTTCGGGAAGATCCTCGCCCCACTCGATCCCGGCCTGCTTAAAGCCTTCCTTGATCGCATCAAGCATTTTTTCTGCCATGTCGGGATCGGTCCCGGCAAGCGCCTTCGCAAAATCAAGGATCCTGTCGGAGGTCTGCTCAACGCCCCAGTATCCGTCCTCGGCTATATCCTCCTGCGCCTGGGCTCTTGTTTCTTCATCCACTTCAAGCTTGCGGTAAAGACTTGCCAGTCCCTGTGAATTGTCCCAGGTTCCGCCCTGCTTGAGAAGCAGTTTCTCAACGAGACCTTTGAGCTGCGCATGGCGCTCGTCGGCTTCAGCCTTGAGCCTGTCAATGGTCTCCTGATCTACCTTAGGTTCTTTTACCGCTTTTTCCACGTCATTACCGCTCTTCTCGTACACGGCTGCATCACTCGAGATCCCGGCTGCCGTTACGGATGCCTTGGTGATCTCGGCCGATACGGTAATCTTCTCATATGAAGCATTAACCTGTGTAATGCCTGTATTTCCAGATGTAAGTCCGTTTACTGCCATAGCATAACCCTCCTTGGTTAATTTGATAAAACAATAAATGCCGATAGTATTCCTGTATGGATACTATCGGCTATTTTGTCCGAAAACTTAACCCCTGTTTGTAAATATCTTCAGATCAGGCAAAAACAAGCTCCACGTCCTTGATCAGAACATCGGTATAGCTGTAAGATATCTGCTTTGAAGAATCATCATCCGAATTGACAGTAACACAAAATACGTGAGGGTGCATCTCGGAGATAACTCCCTCGGATACATCATAGCGGTTTCTTCCATGGTTCTCTCTGACCATAACCCTTTTCCCCATATGATTTGAGATCAGATTGTAAATGTAACACATGTTGTCAGGCTGCTTCATATTTACCCTTACCTCTTTCTATATTTTGTATTTGGATTAATCCAAACCCCAAGATATATTAACACACTCTTTGTGGAATGTCAAAGAAAAAATCCGACAAAAGCACAAAATGTATGCAAAATTTTTTTCAGTCACCACTAAATATTGTATCCGGTACGGGCTGATTTTTGCCTGACCGGTTTGCCGCGGTATTTATCTTGATTTTTTAACGCGATTATTACATACTTGTATGAGGATATATTTATGACAGCGCCGTAATGCGCAGAAGATCATACAGGGATAAAGATATGGATACGGATGTTAAATACATGAAAAAGGCCCTTGCACAGGCCAGACGTGCTCTTGCCGCCGGAGAGGTACCGATCGGATGCGTGATAGTCTGTAACGACAGGATCGTAGGACGGGGATTTAACCGTCGAAACACGCTGAAAACAACGATCGCGCACGCAGAGATCACCGCGATCGACAAAGCCAGCCGCAAGCTCGGCGACTGGAGGCTTGAAGGCTGTACGATGTATGTTACGCTCGAGCCCTGTCAGATGTGCGCCGGAGCGATCGTGCAGTCGCGTATTGACCGGGTTGTCATAGCCACTATGAACCCAAAAGCCGGATGCGCCGGATCGATCTTAAATCTGCTTAACATGAAGGAATTCAATCATCAGGTCGCGATCACACTTGATGTCTGCAAGGATGAATCGGTTGCGATAATGAATGAATTTTTCGAAGATCTCAGGAAGCGCAACAAAGCCGAGAAAAAAGCCCGTCGCGAAGCTAAGCTTACTTACGATACCGAAAGTCTGACATAAAACACGGACCGGTGATCTAAAGCGGTCACTGTGTTCCCGATATGAGGTTATTCAAATGAAAATACACGGTTACAGCCAGCTTACGCTGCTTGATTATCCGGAGCATCTTGCCTGCACGGTCTTCTGCGGGCACTGCAATTTCAGATGTCCATTCTGTCACAACGCCTCACTTGTACTGCACGCGGATGAACAACCCGTGATCCCCGAGGATAAGATCTTCGAGCATCTCGCCAAAAGGAAAGGAATGCTCGAGGGTGTCGCCATTACCGGAGGTGAACCGACTCTTCACAGGGATCTTCCCGATTTCATCTCAAGGATAAAATCGAAAACCGGTCTTGCGGTCAAGCTTGATACCAACGGAACGAACCCTGACATGGTAGAATCCCTGATAAATGATAAACTTATCGATTATGTCGCGATGGATATAAAGACCTCTCCCGCTCGTTATGCACTTGCCGCAGGGCTTAAGGAGCTTGACATGGACAGCATTTTCAGAAGTGTTGAGCTGCTCATGAACTCGGGGATCCTGTACGAATTCAGGACCACTGTGGTGGACGAGCTGCATCATGACGGGGATTTTCACGCGATCGGCGAATGGATCAAGGGTGCACAGGCCTATTTTCTGCAATGCTACAAGGATTCCGGCGATCTTATAGCCCCTGCCGGTCTGCATGCCCCTTCACGAGAAAAGCTCGCCCATCTGCGCGATATCATGCTGCCTAATGTACCGAACACACAGATCCGCGGGATATAAACCACTTTCCCGACATCGATGCAACCGTTAGCCACTCGTTAAACCTTCCCGACATCGATGCAGCTGTTAGCCAATAGTTCAAGATCAGATGCGTTGATCAAGCTCTTGGCATGGAGGTTAAGAATGCAGAAACTGTATCACACCGACCGTCTGACGATGGCCGCTCTTGATCCCTGTGCAGCACCTCTCGTACTTGCCTATCTGTTAAGGAACCGCGAAGATTTTGCAAAATACGAGCCTGCCAAGGAAGACTCATTTTACACGATCGCAAGCCAGGAAAAGGTCCTTGATGCCGAATCGCTTCTGCTTGAACGCGGACAGGGCGTCAGGTATTATATCTTCCTTAATTCCGATCCCGATACCATAGTCGGAAATGTCAGCTTTGCACACATCGAAGGCCCGGTGTGCATAATCGGATACCGCATGGACTCCGGATACCGGCGCTTAGGGATTGGCTATGAAGCAGTTTCATTTCTTCTGTCGGAGCTGCTCGGGCCCGAAGGCCCTGACATGGTCGAGGCCGATATTTACCCGGACAACGATATCTCGGTCCGTTTTGCCGAAAAGCTTGGTTTTCGGTATGCCGGAACTTCTTTATTTATGGGCAGGGAGCTTAAAAGATATACCGTTTACAATCCCGGAAAACGTCATTTATCCTTATCCGGGGCATGATAAAAAAGATTGGGAAAGCAGGATATTAAATGAATTACAGATCACTCCAAAAAAGAGTATCCGACATAATCGAGGTCGGATACGACGAAGATTTTCAGGGCAGAGCCTATGATGTGCTGAATCTGTCAACGATCGTGATAAATCTGACCGTAAGTGTCATGATGACTTTTGACGGAGCGGTAGCCCGCTTCGGAAGTCTGTTAAGTACGATAGAGATCATCACGATCGCTTTTTTCACGCTCGACTATATATTGCGATTATGGACCGCTCCCTGTCTTTATCCGGGCATGAGCAGGCCCCTGGCGGTCTTAAGATACACCTTCTCGTTCAACGGGCTTGTTGACATGCTCTCCTGCATACCTTTTTACCTTCCGTTTTTCTTCCCGAGCGGACTCGCGGCCTTCAGGATACTGCGAGTGGTAAGGATATTCAGGCTGTTCAGGATAAATGCCTATTTTGATTCGCTGAATGTGATCACTGCGGTTCTGAAAAGCAAAGCGAAGCTTCTGGCCTCATCCGTATTTGTCGTACTGCTTCTGATGCTGGCGTCAAGCCTTTGTATGTACAGTATCGAGCATTCGGTACAGCCCACTGTATTCGACAATGCGCTGTCGGGTCTGTGGTGGGCCGCGGCAACGCTTCTTACCGTCGGATACGGTGATATTTACCCTATAACACCTCTCGGCAAGCTGATGGGAACCTTGATAACGATGCTCGGAGTCGGGATCGTCGCAATTCCGACAGGTATCATTTCCGCAGGTTTCGTCGAACAGTACTCAAAGCTGAAAAAACTGAGCGAACAGGCCGCTGAGACCGACATGAGCTTTATTCAGGTCATTCTGGAAAAAGACGATGAATGGACCGGTATGAAGATACATCGCATAATGCTTCCGAAGGGCGTCCTTATAGCCGCAGTCCTGAAGGCAGGCAATAAAGTCACCGTACCCCGCGGCGATGTGCTCCTTGAAGCCGGAGATGTACTTATACTCGGCGCCAGAAGATATTCCGGTATCGGAAATATCGAGCTGAAAGAGATCGAACTTAAGGCACATCACGACTGGAACAATCAGAAGATCAGGGATCTGGACATTTCCAGACAGACCTTTATCGTAATGATAAGACGGAACGGCCACACCATAGTTCCCAACGGAGATACGATACTCCAAAAGGGTGATCATATCGTGATATACGGCAAAGAATCCGAAACACGGCTGCTCTGAAAGAAACTGTTCACTTTAGCGCAAAACGGGCTGTCGCACTCACTGCGGCAGCCCGTAATTATTTTTACAATCTGTTAACAGGATCTTAAAAAAACATGATTCTGAAGTATCTTTCGAACAGATACTTATATGCCTTATCCGAAGCATCTTTCGATCAGATGCTTATGCGTCTTATCCGAAGTATCTCTCCAGCAACCCCTTAAATGCCTTGCCGTGTCTTGCCTCATCTCTTGCCATCTCATGAACGGTGTCATGGATAGCGTCAAGACCGGCTTCCTTGGCACGCTTTGCAAGGTCTGTCTTGCCTGCGGTAGCGCCGTTTTCTGCTTCTACACGCATCTCAAGGTTCTTCTTGGTGGAATCTGTAACAACTTCACCAAGCAGCTCCGCAAACTTCGCAGCATGCTCAGCCTCTTCATAAGCAGCCTTCTCCCAGTACAGACCGATCTCGGGATAACCTTCGCGGAATGCAACTCTTGCCATTGCAAGATACATACCTACTTCAGAGCACTCTCCGTTGAAATTGGAACGCAAATCCGCAAGAATATCTTCGCTGACACCCTTGGCAACGCCCACAACATGCTCCGCAGCCCAGGTCATCTCGCCTTCCTGCTTGGTGAACTTACTTGCGGGAGCCTTACACTGAGGACACTGCTCGGGGGGATTGTCACCTTCATGAACATAACCGCATACACTGCATACATATTTTGCCATACCGTAATACCTTCCTTTCGTCTAAAACATATTGTTTTTACTTTATATTACAGACAAGGTCAAAAGTCTTAAAACGGCTTTTGACCTTATCTGCATTGTATTACTTATTTCTTCTCTTGTCAATCGTTATCAATACAAACCGGATCATTCAGCCCTGATCGTATATACACAGAGCGGGATAAGCAGACCTGTTGCATGCTCACCCTCAAGAGCCTTCTGTGAATAGGCAAATTCAGCTGTCAGGGTTTCTGTAGAGCTTTCATATGTATAGGTTCCGAGAAGATTATAGCCCTGCACATCGCGGTCACCGGGATACTCAAATCCGGGAAATACCTCAGAAACGCTGCTTGGTCTTAATACGGTCTTAAATGTCACTTTTGAATAACTCGAATACTTCTCGCTCCTGTCAACCGTTTCGACAGAAACTATCTCTTCGGTATCGAGCAGGCCCAATGAGCTGAGATCGAACTTTCCGAGCTTCTTTTCCGGAAGCTCCTCATCCCCGTCTCCGAATCCGAAAATATCCACATTTTCAAGCTCGCTCTTATCGATGATGATCTCGGCTTTATTGGCCTTATCACCGGTATCGCCATATTTTTCGAGTGTTGCGATATATCTGGTTTTGTCCGACTCTGCCTGATTAAACAGCATCCACTGGTAACTGCGGAACGCCAGTAACAGCTTGCAGGACTGTACCTGTCCGTTAAACTTTGTGATCCCTCTTGCCTTTTCGGAAGTATCCCAGATCTGGGCATCCAGATAATAATCGAAATCGGTCGTATAATCCCAGTACTTTTCTTCGGATATCTTCTTGTCGTTCTTAAAAAATCCGCCGCCTTCTTCTTCGTCCTTATTAACAGCCTTATAGGACGTCTTGAGCTTAAGTTTGCCGCTCTTGGTCATTGAATAGGTCTCATATCTGTATTCCGCAGCCCAGGCAAAACCGTCATCTTCTCCTGCTTCCATCACGGTATATTCAACCCCAACCTTATTGTCAAAGAGCTTGACGGAGTTCACATTGCTGAATGTCTTGAGGAGCTTGACCTTGCCGTTGTAACAGTATATTTTGAGACCGGTCTCGGCTGTGATCGCCCCGGGATCGTTCTCATCACCGGTATAACTGCAGAAAAGTTCCGGGATCCCGTCTCCGTTGATATCGTTCAGACCGTAGTTGTAATCATAACTAAAACCTGCCTCGGCATATGCAACCGCAAGCTTTTCGGCCTTTGCCAGAAGCTTCTTCTCCGCAGTCTCAGCAGTTGTTGCAGCTGCTGCCTGTCTGACCGGCATAGCGGGAACGATCATTGCGGCGGCAAGCACCACAGCAAGTGCAGCCGTTCCCTTTTTCAGATACTTTGAAATACCCTGTTTTAATCTCATAGCTTACACATCCTTTCCTGCATCATTATAACGGTCTTTCATCTGTTTCTTACACCTTTACCGGTTTTCCGGTTTCCGATAAAAAAATAAACCGTTCAATGATATAAATTTATCAACGGTTTCATGATATCACAATTTCACGAAAATAACAAGAAAGAGTATCTACAGTCCTCATTCTTTTCACTTTTTGTGATCATTTTCCAGTTCTGCCTTTATTGTGAATATATTTGACTTTTTACACTTCGGGTAATATAATGCTATCTGCAATTAATTAATACAGGAATAAAGAGGTATTACAATGAATAATCAAACAAAGATCCTTATAATGGTTTATATAGCACTGATGACAGTCATTATCACCGTCTGCTCGTGGATATCGATCCCGGGTCCTGTTCCGTTTACCCTGCAGACCTTCGCGGTATTTACCGCCCTTTTGCTTCTCGGCACCAGAAACGGTCTGATAAGCATCGTAGTCTACCTTCTGCTCGGTGCGGTCGGAGTTCCGGTATTTTCAGGCTTTTCAGGCGGGATCGGACATCTTCTCGGTCCCACCGGAGGCTACCTTATAGGTTTCATTGTAATGGGATTTGTATTCGGGATAGTAAGACATTTCATCAAGCATCCTCTTTTTTCGGCAATTGTGGCTTCAGTGCTCGGTCTTGCTGCCTGCTATGCGTTCGGAACAGTATGGTTTGTAATAGTATACACACGTACCAAGTCGGCGATCACCTTCGGTGCCGCCCTCTCGATGTGTGTACTGCCCTTCATAATTCCCGACGCGATAAAGATGACACTCGCCATTATCCTTTCAGACCGCGTAAAGGCACTTGTTCCGGCCATTCGGACACATGAAGACCGTAAGTGAAACGTTCAGTCCTTTGCCAGATACATCGAACCGTTTTCCTTCAGCCATTTCCTGACTTTTTTATATTCCGGAAATGCTTTCCCCACCTCGCTCCAAAATTTCGGTGAATGATTCATTTCCTTCCTGTGGCACAGTTCGTGGACGACCACATAATCAAGGACTTCTTCGGGCATATCGGCAAGCAGATAATTAAAATTCAGATTGCCGTTCTGGCTGCAGCTGCCCCACCTGGTCTTCTGATTCCTGATCGTGATCCTGCCATAGGTTACCCCGACAGATGCCGCATAATGCTTCACTCTTTCGGGTATGAGCCTTAATGCCCTGTCAATTATGATCTGTTTTTCTTCGGATGTCAGTTTTGATACTCCGGCCCGTTGTTCCGCTTTTTTCCGGATCTTTGCGAGATGCTTTTCGATCCATTCCCTGCGTATCTCGACAAAGCCGGCCACAGCCGCGTCCGACATCATCAATGGCGCTCTTACCAGCACTTCGGCCTCCGGAGTGATCTCAATAGCCATGGTCCGCCTTCTGCTGCGGATTATCCTGTAATCTGTATCCGTCATTTATTTTTCCTTTATCAGACCAAACATCATTTCCCCGTCAGACTGTCCGAAAACCTTTCCGACCCGGCTCACAGACGCTTTATCGCCCTTTTCACGCATCTGTGGGCGCACATACCGCATGCCAGACACAGCCCTGGATTGATCTGTGCCTTTCCCTTATGGATCATGATCGCTGTTGCAGGACAGATACGCGCGCAAAGTCCGCAGCCGATGCATTTTTCCGTATCGATACAAATAATCCCGGTATCGGGTGTATATTCGTCTTTATACTCTTCCCCGCGGTGTCTCTCATAAGGATTGCCTTTTACCGGAAGCTCATAAATACGCTCCCCGTTCCACTGATAATATGCCTCGGCTATCGCAGGCGCCGTGGGTATCGATGTTATCTCTCCTATCCCTATGGCGCCTCCGGCCATATCAAAACCGGGTTTGTCGACGATTATGGCCTTTACATCGGGGGCTTCGTGTGCGCGGATAAGTCCCAGTGTTCCGTATTTATCGATCGGTTTGCAGTTATCGTCTATGGGATACTGTTCGGTAAGTGCATAACCCATACTCATGATGACGCCGCCTTCGATCTGTCCTTCAAGAGAGAGCGGATTGACAGCTTTGCCCACATCATGCGCGGCAGCAAGCGTCTCGATCCTTCCGGTATCAGGATCAAGAATACACATCTGTGTGGCGTAGCCGTAGGCAATGTGAGAGACGGGGTTAGGCACATTTGCGCCAAGCGGATCGGTTTTTGCGAGGAATTCGCCGTAAAACTCTCTGCCTGTAAGAGCACGGAGCTTTTCCTTCATATTACCTTCACCGCTTTCGTTCATTGCCTCCACAAGCTTTTCCGCAGCTCTCCTTACAGCCTCTCCCGTAATGAGAGTCTGGCGCGAGCCCGATGTATCTCCGGAATCGGGCGCGATCCAGGTATTATTGCGTTCGTAAACGATGTCATCGGCTGACAGCCCGCTGTAGGTCACGACCATCTGTACCAGAACTGTACCGAGCCCCTGCCCTATACAGGACGCACCCGAATAGATATGAACCTTCGTATCTTCCTCAACGATCAGCTTTGCTCTGCCCCAGTCCGCGATCCCGACGCCGACTCCGGCATTTTTCATAGCACAGGCAAGACCGACGGGTTTTCCCGCAGCTTTAGCCTCATCCCAGTATGGTTTGATCGCCTCAAGAGTCTCCACGAGTCCCGTAGACGCATCCACTATCTGCCCGTTCGGCAATGTCCCGCCCGGCCTTATCGCATTGCGCATGCGGATCTCCCAGGGAGATATCCCGATCTTTTCAGCCATCATATTCAGCAGGGTCTCGGTCGCAAAGCATGTCTGGGTAACGCCAAACCCGCGGAAAGCCCCTGCAGGCGGATTATTGGTATAATACGCCGTCCCCTCTATCTCAAAATTTTCATAGGCGTACGGACCCGCAGCGTGTGTACAGGCCCTCTCGAGCACCGGTCCGCCAAGAGAGGCAAATGCTCCGGTATCCGATTCGACTCCGGCCTTTACACCCATGATCCTGCCTTCATTGTCACAGCCCATAGTGAAATCCATCACAAAATGATGGCGCTTGGGATGCACAAGCAGCGATTCCGCGCGTGTCAGCTTGACCTTGCAGGGTTTCCCCGTTATATATGTGATCAGTGCCGCATGATGCTGCACCGACATATCCTCTTTACCGCCGAAACCGCCTCCGACAAGCGCATTCTGGACCTTGACCTTCTTGGTCCCGAGCATCAGGGTTACTTCATGCAGCGTCGTATGGGCGCTCTGGTCGGTCGTATACATCCTTACATCGCCGTCCTCATCCATATAGGCAACGGCACATTCAGGCTCAAGAAATGCATGCTCGGTCCACGGCGTCTCGAAATGTTTTGTGATAACATGCGGCGCCCGTGCTATGGCTCCCGCCGCATCGCCTCGCGAAACATGCTTATAAGCCTGTATATTACTCTCTTCTTCGTCAAATACCCGGAAATGCTCATCGCTTCCGTCACCGGCTTCTTTATTATTGGCGATATGTCCGGGCGTTCCGGCAAGCTTGGCTTCTTCAATACCATGGATCGCAGGAAGGACCTTATATTCTATCCTGACCAGCTTTTTGGCTTTTTCGAGGGTTTCCCTGTCCCTTGCCGCAACAAGGACGATCGCATCCCCGAGATAATGCGTAAGAGCGCCGACAGGTATCAGCGTATACTGATCATGCTTCAGATGTCCGATCTTATTCTCTCCGGGAATATCGTCCGCAGTGATCACTGCCTCGACACCGTCAAGTGCAAGTGCCGCAGACGCATCGATCGACATAACCCTTGCCCTTGGATATTTGCTGCGCACGGCCGATCCGTACAGCATTCCGTCAAAATAATAGTCATCGGGATATTTGCCGTATCCGAGCACCTTTTCATCAACATCCAGCCTCTTGACCCGGCTTCCGAGCTTCCAGTCCGTAACCGTATCCTCGGGAAGCTTTCCTTCGAGCATGATACGTGCCGCAAGCTTTACAGCGGCAATTATCTTTACATAGCCCGTACATCTGCAGTAATTGTTCCGAAGGGCATAGCGTATCTCCTCGTCGGTCGGAATACCGGCTTCATTTACCGGTATCTCACCGTTTTTATCCTTTGCGGCATCGCAGGCCGCGGCTTTGCGGCATTCGGTATTATCCCCGAGTTTCGCGTCAAGCAGCGCCTTTGTACACATCACCATGCCCGGAATACAGAAACCGCACTGAACCGCCCCCGCAGCACCGTAAGCATGAGTATAGACCTTCTTTTCCCATTCGCTCAGGCCCTCGACGGTAATGACATGCTTTCCTTCAAGCTCATCGGTTGTCGGAACACATGCTTTTTCCGTTTTTCCGTCGATAATAACGGTACATGCGCCGCAGACTCCTTCACTGCAGCCGTCCTTCACGGAGGTCAGGCGCAGCCCGTCCCTTAAGAATCTGAGCAGAGACTGCTTCTTTTCGCACTGTACTTCTTTTCCGTTTACATAAAAGACTGCCATGGCTCCGCTCCTTTCATTTATTTTCACTGGCGGGTAACCCTATCGGATCGTCAGTGTTCCGGCCGAATAAGCAGCCTTTTTCAGATGATAGGTCGAGCCCTCCCTCGGGAAATACAGATACAGCATGCAGATCAGCCCCTTATTGCCGTCAGGTCTGAACATGAACTCAAGACGATAGGTTTTCCCGTCGACCGTGTATCTTGTCGCACAATAATCATATGCGCGGTTATTCACACTGAAGTTCTCCGCATCTATCGTAAGCTTCGCTTCAGGGGTACCCACGATGTTTTTGATGATAAGTTCCTCTATATCCTCTCTGTCTCCCGATGTCAGTTTGGAAGGCGTCGGGTCAAGATATGTCGCATAATCAAAATAGAAAGTATAGAAGATCTCGGCATATTCCGTATTCTGCGGAGCAAGGGCATTCAGGAAAAACTGGTATCCCTTCACACCGTTGTTTTTCAGATCGGCCTTGACATACTCTGAGTACCATTCGTCAGGCACATTCATGATTATGTGGCCGTCACCCGTCAGATCGTCGATCACGGTACTTGTGATCTCGTCATCTTCATAGTAAACGTACCTGCCGTCAGGCAGGATCCGGTCGCTGTTGATCAGCGCTTTTTCCGCTTTTATCTCAAATTTGTCCTTCTTGATACTCTGCACGCTTCCGTATACGGTCAAACGGTCCCCCGGTTTAAGCTGCCTGGCAATATTCATAAGCGCCTTTTCCGAGGTATCGATATGCACCTTCTCGGAATCCGTATAGATATCAACATCCTTGTAATTCTTCGAAACAGACTTACCGGATATCTCTCCCGTAAGGACCACACAGTGATCGTCATACTTTTCCCTGAAAACAGTCCAGGCAAGCCTGTGCTCAAGGTTCAACGATACTATGTTTGTAGAATAGTACAGATGATTCTCCCGCATGAACTCCTTAAGCCTTGCCGTCTGGTCGGCCGCTTCGCTGTCCGTTCCGAATGCAAGAGTGATCAGCAGTGCAGCGATCACCGAATAGATCACAAATATCTTTAACCGTTTCATAAGGTTACCTCTTTATCGTTCGATCAATGACCCTCTGTGAGACTGTCCGAAAATGCGCGGGATCGTTTATTTCAACACCGGAAGCAGAGTTGGCGTGATCCCTCTTTCGTTCAGGGCATTCCTGACAGCCTTGAAGGTGTTGGTCTCGGCATAATTGTCGATCAGCACGACCGGTTTATCCATATTCATTTTCTTCAGATACTTAAGTGTCTCTTCAAGGCTCTCAAAGGTCCTTGCCTCAATATCTACGCCGAAGGAACCTCTGTTGTGTATGCTTACGATCTCGGCGCGGTCGATCGTCGGATTCGCAACGATATCATCCCCGACGGTTATCTCTATCCTGGCAGCGGGCGTTATCACCGGTGTAGGCAGATTGCCCGGATCGGGTGTGATCACGGGTGTCGGAGTAATATCGGAAGCAGGCTCCTGCGTCGGTTCCGCTGTAGGGCTTATGCTGACATCTTCCGTGTCATACGCTTCCCGGGCATTGCCGATCGAATTGCCGACCGACCCCGAAAGATCGATGAACGGTCCCGAAACATTGACCAGATCCGGAACCTTTTCGAAAAATGTATATCCGGAAAGAATAACACCGAAGATCACTGCAAACAGCACCAATCTGTTTTTATTTTTTGACTTCAATTAAATACCCCTTATCCTTTTCCAAATTGTTCTTCCTGAAAATGGCTTCAACTCTCTTAACAAGCTCCGAGGATGAATAATCATCCACTATCGTGACTCTGACAGCATTGTTGATCCGGGGCTTCAGATACTCGTCTATCTTCTCCTCGAGGCGGTCCGCATCAACCTTCTGACTGTCGATCCATACCACATCATTTTTCAGATAGATGTGATCCTGTTCATTCTCCGCCGGCGGCATATCCTCCTGCGAGGCATACTGCGCATCGACCGGATCCCCGCCGTTTGAAGAACCGTTCCGTTCTTTTGTCAGCAGCCAGAACAGAAGTATCAAAAGTCCGATAAACAGGACCAGAAGAGAAATAAGTCCCTTGACCGGCAGTCTTCCGATCCTTCTTGTGATCTTGACTACCAGGAAGTATATGGTGACAGCTATCGTAAGAACACACAGCACCATTAAAAAAATCAGTAAGGGTTTGTTCATAGCATCAGTCTCCGTGCCAAAATATAACTTCAGCCTGTTTAACGGCGGATCTCCACATTCTGCGGGTACTCTGTCTTCAGTCCGTCAAATATCCGCATGATCGCTTCCTCGTCCCTGTAAAGCATCTTCTCGTCATTTTTGATATTCAGCACGAGTATTGCCGGAAGATCGTTCTTGGCTGATATCGTCTTTTGAATGTCCTGCGTGATCTTCTCCCATTGATCGTCCTGGTTCACCGGATTCAGCTCAAACTGTATCTCGTCGTTTTCATTGACCTTGATGCTTATGGTCCTCTCCCGCCTGTTATCCGAATGATAACCGGCCGAAACAGTGATTATGCTGAAATATTCGTCAATGTCCGAATACGCCTCAAAATGGCTCTTATAGGCATTCACCTGCTGCTCGGCGCTGCTTTTTACCTCCATTGCTTCCTCAAACTGTTCATTGGCAAGTTCCTCCGAACGGGTACCGTTTGCCAGAACCACTATCAGAAGTATGAAAATAACATCAAGCAATGGCGTAAGATCTATAATAAACTGCTTAATTCCTTTTGATCTGCTTCTATTCATCAGTTTATGCTCCCAAAAAGCTATTTACACAAGTTTCTTTTAATATCCCCCTAAGCCTCGGGGTTCTGTGCGTTCATATCCTTGGAGATCTGATACTCCTGCTCATACATATCAAAATACAGCTCCAGCTCTGTCACCTTCTTGCTGACAAATATGGCATCGGCAAGCCTTAATGCGATCGCCGCGAGCAGGCCCCAGAATGTGGTCCACATGGACGTTCCGAGGGCCTCCTTAAGGGCTTCTATATCACCTGACTGCAGCTGCAGGATAAGACCCGTAACAGTTCCGAGTATTCCGAGCAGCGGAAAGATCGGAATAAGCTGTTCGGCAATGGAATAGGCTATCTGGGGCTTCGAAAACTCCTTCAGGTCGCCGAGCACTTCAGCCCATGTATATGCATCGGAAATGGTCTGAACACCGTCCTGCGTATACTGCACTCTTCTTCTCTTTTTCTTTTTCTCGTCGATCTCCCTGTTGATCTTGTTGACCCCCCTGACAACCGACACAAAACAGCCTGCGGTAACTGCCGCCATGATCGCGATCGCCGTGTAGATCAGAAATTCAATCACCTTTGCTCCGCCCATAAATCATATCCTCCGATCATTAAAAATACTTAATTTAAGCATTGCCCGCTTATTTCTCCCTGGGTACCGATATCCCTTTATTTCTTCTGACAGGTGCGATCAGGACCCTGCCTGTGCCCCTGTATACATTTACCAGACCTTCACCCGATGCCCACGATCCGATCAGTGTGCTCGTGGTCCTCTCAACAGTAAAATCAAGTGTATCTGACCATGCAATGGCCATATCCCCGTCGATCCGTATCAGATCGTCGACAATATCGATCGAAATGATCTCTTCGACAGGTACAAGGCTCTCAAGAGCAACCACTCCGGTACCGGTCAGCAATGTGTTAAAGATCCCTTCTCTGCCCAGGACCAGTGACGAAACCGTCTTTCTTCCGGTAACCTCGAGATTCACCGTATCCTCACAGGCAAGGAACATCCCGTCCTCGATCACCATGCCTTCCCTCCATGAGGAAAGATCCTCGAGGATTATGAACTTGAAGGTCGGCTCCAGTACCAGCTGCCCGCTGCCTACATAATGCGGCTTGATCGTTTTTTCTTCGGTCACGATGCTTTTCACGAATTTCTTCGCAAGATCCCCGACGCCGTGTACATCCGTCGCCGCATCGAGTGCTCCTATCATAAGCTGCATCGCGCCACCCTGAGCGGTCACACCCACTGTCCCGTCCAGATCCGCCACAAGCTGCCTCTTACGCACATTCATTAATGATGCAAAATACGCTTCCTGTGCAAAATTCGGAGAGATCGAAACATCCTTCTCGTATTCGATCACCGAAAATACGCCTTTTTGAGCGATCAGTCTGCGCGAGCCGGACTGATCATACAGATTCGTTTTTATCATTATTTGACCTCCATGATACGAACGAAGTGAGTATCTAAGATACGAATATACTGAGTATCTAATAGACGCATCGGTGGTGCTCTCTGCACCGATGCATG
>JAILIQ010000009.1 GCA_024695205.1 Lachnospiraceae bacterium | reverse complement strand
GCGATCGCTTCGATCAAGCGTGAGCTCGGCTGGAAATGGGCAGCCGCAGTTGTTGTCTGGCAGTGCATCCTCGCCTGGATCGTCTGCTTCCTGTTCAGGATCATCATATTGCTTTGCACGGGGGCACTTATATGATCACGTTTGCTGCAATCACATGGAGACCTGTTGATATCATTCTTGTCGCAGTAATTGCGGCTGTTATCGCCGGTGCCGTCATCCTTGCGGTCCGCCGCAAAAAGAAGGGTTCATCCTGCTGCGGCGACTGCGCCAAGTGCAGGAGCAGATGCCCGTCGTAAGTAACTTTTCGAGACAGGACCATGTTGGATCACGCTGATTCTTAACACACAAGTAACATGGTGTTTCAAAATATATAAAGATAACGCTTCTGTTTTCTGTATAATGAATTATGAGAAGGTCAAGAAGGATTGACAGAGCAAATACCATTTTGAGCATGATGATTTAGTTCATCATGTGTTCTTATTTTTTACAACGGACAAAGAATATTACCCGGAAACTGAGGCATAGCAAAAGACTAATCAAGTAACCAACGAGAAATTACCATAACAGATAGATTCAAAGACAGCGAACTCCAATAGGACAAGGGAGGAACGGCATATGGCAAAATTCTGTCGGTATTGTGGAAATCCAATCAATGATAATGCAAGGTTCTGCAAATTCTGCGGTAATTCTCTTGCGAAGCCTCCCGTATTCTGTGGTTATTGCGGTAAGCCTGTCAGCGGAACTGCAAAGTTCTGTAATTCCTGTGGCAGATCTCTTGCACAGCCTCCAGTTCAGCCCCAAAAACAACCCGAGATACAAAAGACTGTACAACCTCCGGTTCAGACACCGATAGTACAAACTGCTCAGCCTCAAAAACAGCCCGAAGTTCAGCAGACCGTACAGCCTCAGGTGCAGGCGAAGGTGCAGCAAACTGTCAACAATCCGGTGGTTCAAAAAGCAGTTCAGCTCTCCGGTGTTACAAATGCACCTGCCGCCAAAGGCATATTCTCATATGAGATGGACAGCATAAACCGCATAAATGGTGTGTCACAGGATATTGTGTCCCCTATAAGATCTGTAATGAGTTTTTTCCCGAGAGCAATATCCGGCATAAAAAATATAGGCAAAAACCCGCTCTCATTGATAGCTTTGATCTTACTTCCGCTGATATGGATAGTGCTTTTGATCCTCAGGCGGACCGGAAATGATGACAATATATTTGTAAATATCCTTTCATGGCTTAGTTATGGAGGAGATGTCGGCAACAGATCGTTTGTGGGAATGATAGGTTCAACCTTCGGAAGAGGAACCGTGGCACTTGCCTATTCTTCGCTTTTTACAGGCGGAATAAGAAGACTGGGAACAGGAGTTAAGAGCTTATTCTCCAGGCCGGCAGATAAGACAGCTCCTTCAGGAAAAGGCCTTGCTGTGGCGTGGCTTCTTAACGGAATCGGAATGGGACTTATAATAAACCGTTTCTTAGCGGGTGTTCCGTCCTGGTCGGGAGTCATAGCCGTCATCGCAGCTGTGATGGTGTCACTGCAGGCGTGCGGAAACAGCAGCGGTTATCTGTATTCCATAGCAAGGTCGCTTACATCAAGAGCAGCTGTATCAGGCGGTGCGAAGACTGAGGATAAAAACTCGATAAGAATGCTTCTGATGGGCCTTATCGCAGGTTTTGCCTGCATGATCCCGTATTCTGCGGGCAATTCGCTTCTTTCGTTAATTACAGAAGGTGCGGGAGCCGGAGTATTTTCAGCAATCCCGTTGGTAACCGGAATTGTATTATTGATAGTTGGCATGATCATGGTGCTGGCAGGAAAAAAGCGCACTAATAAGCAGACGGCACAATGATTATCGGATCCGGGAGAAGACGACTATGAAGTATTCCATTAAGAGAAATAACACTATCCGCAAACCTTTGGCAGCAATGATCCTTGCAGTCATTGTTTCTATGATGTTTTCCGGCTTATTTGAAACACGAAAAGTATATGCAGATGAGCCTGAAGGTTATTGGAAATACACTGATTCTGAAGTGCATGGACCGTCCTCCAAGTTAGAAGGCTCAACGATGTCAGGCGGCCATGGACATTATTCATGTGAGGCAGTCTGTGAAGGCGATTATTATCTGGAAAACCACGACGGTTCATGCCGTGGTGAGACAGCATCTATGAAGATAGAAGTTGACGAGCCGCCAATGACAACGCTTAAACCGGGGCAGGAGGTAACGATGAAAGTAAGTGCTTCTGTCTCGGCTTCTACGCCTCATGACGGAGTCCTGGGCTCTGCTGTCAAGATCTCCTGCAATATGGGAACAAACGAGTACCACAACAGTGAGATCGACTTTGTTACCGCTGACGGCGTCGAAGAACTGGGGATTGGCAGAACATGGGATTCTAATGACTACTATGGTTATGGCGGCCATTTATACGTCATCGGCGGAGACCAGACCTTCAGGGCAACCGTGCCGGCCGGCAGGAATGGACAAACATTATGGATCCGTCATACTTTCCAGCACGGAAGAGGCGAAGATGCCATTGAAACCTATTATTACTACGAATGGATAGATACCTCTGCAGCTACCGTTCAGACAAGCGCAGTCGGAGGTAATGACAGCAAGCAAACAGAGGCAGAGACTGAACCTGAAGAAGATGACAAGAAGATCGATATAGTTGTTGATTCCGATGCCGATGCGAATCCCGGTGATCAGGACGGCGGATTTATTCCTGCAGGGATCGTAGAAGGCTGGAAGACAGCAAAGGATGTTGCAGGGGCAGCAGGAGGAGTTGCGGCAGCTACCGCATTGATCGCACTTGGTCTGACAGACAAGAAAAAGAAATACCGCATGGCCATATATAAGGACTTCGGAGACACCGTGCACCGCGGCGAAAAAGTCTATGTATATGCATGCATAATGGAACGCGATGAGCAGGGAAATGAAAAGGTAAATCATGAACTTACGCGGCAGATAAACATCTTCTCGGAAGACGGTGTATTTGATATTTATGAACAGGATGAACTAGCAGGCGAATATAAAGGCGCCCGTGTGTTGCTCGGCAGAAATGAAAACAACCGTGAAGAAGGTGTCGTCAGCTTCAAGTTCACCGGAAAAGGCGGTACATATACCAACAGGATGAAGTTTAAGATCGATGAACCGGCTATTATTTTCTATCAGGATAATATTGCTCTTCCTGCCGGTTACGAAAAACACGAACCTCTTCCGTTTACGTTGAAGGGTTTTAATCCTGATAAGGTAAAAATAAAAGTTGAAACAACAAAAGGCTCGAGCTACGAAGCTGAACTTGCCCCCAGTGATATACCCGGCACATATTTTGCCGTCCTTACTGATGTCGACAGATCCAGACAGGAAGCAGGAACTGTAGCTACGTCTTTTCTTTGTGTTACGGCTGAAGAAGGAGGCCGTACATGCACACAGAGTGTTAAGCTTTTGCGTGTTAATGAAGGTATAAATGTGGCTCTTCCTGCATTGAACTGCTTCAGGGCACCTCTGCAGTCGGCTGCCGGAAAAACGGTCGAGCAGCTTACCAAAGAAGATTTTGCACCTGCCACAACGACAGCAAAAGTAATCCTTGTTCTTTTTAACGAAGAAGAACATACGATAGATCAGATGCCGGTAATGCCGGAATTTGAATATATTCCTGTTGATCCGGATCCTGTAGTAAAGCAGAGGGTGGATGAACTGGGATTAGAAGCCAAGCTTACAAAGGTCGAGCCCGGATATTCAGAAATAACGTTCTTCTGCACCAAGGCTTATCTCGAACCCCCTTGCCGTTTCCGTATAAAACTTAAGGCAAGAGCAACTTATGAAGGTAAGGTCTATACCTGTGAGAAGGAAGTCCTTATGAGAAGCCAGCCGGTAAGGCTTTTCCGGAGCAGCGCGGAAGAATCGGCAGCAGCTGCTGCAGACAAAGAAGTCGCGCGTAAACTCAACACGATGTTGAATATAATCTCCCATAACAACTGGGAAGATGAACTGACCGGAGAGATTTTGATCGCACGTCTTCTCCTGGATTATTACGATTGGTTCTATGGTTATGATGCCTTGCTCACTTATCAGGTTCTGGATAATTTCTACCAGTTCCTTGAGAATAAAAACAGGAGTTATCTGATAGATCAGTATAAGGCGCTCAGAGAGGCCGACTATGAAAGGGATGATTTCTTCCATGAACTTGAATGCCGTACCAGATTCCTTGACAGCTGGGGCGGTATAGCTGTCAGGATCGGTCTTGCAATCGGAACGGGAGGCTGGTCGGAAGCTGCATTCCTTGCTATGGATGTAAACAGAGCAGTTGTCCGTTACAATGATGCGACACCAAAAGAGAAAAGGACTACGTGGAATCAGGTGAAGGCAGGTTCTGTTCCTGTGTTAATCTGGGCTGCGTTTGCAGGCGCAGGTAAATTGGCATCATCTGCAGTACCGAAGCTGGGTGTATGGGCATCGAACAAGATAGCAGGTTCAAAATTGATGCCTCAAAGTGTAAAGAATGCAGCAGAAAAAGTCGGCAAATACTTTTCACAGACAGCGGAAAATGTAAAGAATTGTGATCCGAGCAAATTAGCACAGCGTGCATCTAATGCGGAGCGTGCCATGAATGCGGCCTCCTCTCAGGGTGAAGCCGAAGCGAGCGCATTGCTTAAGAGTATGTCAGGCGATCTGAATGCTCTCGAAAAGCTGATGGCAGCAGCACAAAAAGCCGGAGACAAGGAAGGTGCCGCCCTTCTAAAGGAATTAAAGCTTGCCGTGGATACATATATGCTCTCTGGAAAAGCTCCCATGGCTGAAGGTGCTTTGAAGAATAACATCATAAAACTATGTCAGAATAAGTTTGCTATAGAGCAGCTGATAAAGGAGAGTCCGGGTCAGGCTAATATATACAGAAAGCTGATCACCGGTTTCAGAAACAAGTTCTTCTATGATCCGGTAAAAAAAGATTCATGCAAATATATCGCCGATATGCTTAATTGTGATCCGAGCAAAATAACGATTAAAAGCGTTTCCGGAAATTCTGCGGAGGCGCTTGAAAAAGGTATTGCCTTTGGACACGATCTGGATGTAACGTTTGTGTATAAAAATGGCAATACGGTAATTGAAATACCCCAGTCTATAGCTGAAGAAGCACTGTATAAGACAACCTGTAGGCATGCCGGAATAGAATTCAGCAGTATGGCTGAAGCAAGAGCAGCGGCAGATAAACTTCAGATACATGCCTGCCAGCCGAAGGATGCTGAAAGACTTCCGGAAGTGCAGAAATTCCTTGATAAGGTCTTGAGAACGGAAGCAGTTGAAACACCGTCCGTAGGCAAGTTTATAAATGCTGAAACATATAAAACGGTTATGCCGTTTAAGAACGGAATGAATCAGATAATTAAATCCTGTCCGGATGCACAGTCTATGGAAGCCCTTACAAAACAGCTGAATTTGTATTTGGCCGGCAAAGGCTCACTGAACTCTAATATGATGCATATTATAGAGGGTGTGGGTAATATTAAAGACGCATACAGATTTTTGGCAAAATGCTGTAACATTATAAAAAATAAATCAATTGGAGCGACCATAGTCGGAGGCAATTCGGGACTTAGCCAGTCATTCCATACCGTTGATGGCGTTGCAAAGCATGTGGCGAGTGGCAATGTGTCTATTGCGACCGGATTCAAGTTGGCTAACAATTTTGGCGGATTCGAGAATTTTGCGACAGTCTGCGTTAATCAGATAGATCAGGTAAACACTATATTACAGAATGGTGCTCAGGCCGGAATAGGAAATGCCGTACCGGCAGTTTCAGGCGCAGTTGGAGTTTCCGCGATAAATAACGCCCCAAATCCATAACAATTACAAAACGAGAGAAAGGGAATACATATGACTGCTGAGAATAAAAAATTAACCACTGTACTATGCGGCCTTTCGACTGCGCTCATGGCTGTCAGCTGCCTGATATCTCCTGTCGGAATGTTTTTGTGGTTTGGAGCGGCAACGGAGTATCCGCAGGATGTTCCGTTGATGGACAAAGCGGTAATTGTTGTAATTGCAGGCGGAATAGCGATAGTTGCCGGCTTGATCCTAGCCATTATCGCTAAGATAAAGAACCGTCAGAGCAAATGGGCTGTTGTGTGTATTGTTTTGACAAGCATCTTTCTATTTATAGGCGTGATAGCGGCGTTCTTTTTCATATGGACGGCAAGCCAATACCACTATCAGTAAGTTAATAACGAATCATTCGCTGTCTGCTATGACCACATCGACAGGTATCTTGCTCTGTTCAGTGCCGTCACTCGTTGTTAGAATAGACATTCAGTGCCCCTAAAGGCCTGTCGAAGATAAATTCTACGGAGTCCAATTCGTTATTTATAAGATTTCCCACAATGGCGC
>JAILIQ010000364.1 GCA_024695205.1 Lachnospiraceae bacterium | reverse complement strand
GGATTTAGCAGTCGGTGCTAAGGTTAATGCGCCTCAGAATGCTGAATTTTCAACATTCCGGAGACGCATTTTTCATTCTGTCATCTTGTTCCAAAGCTAAAAAGGAACGTGCCGCAAAATTTCTCATTTTGCAACACGTCCTTTAGTTATTGCGGGGGAAGGATTTGAACCAACGACCTCCGGGTTATGAGCCCGACGAGCTACCAGCTGCTCTACCCCGCGATATTTACTTAGCTTATATAGAATACCACGGTGAAGACAAAAAGTCAACCATAATTTCTATACATTTTCTAATTGTATATTCATTTTAAGAGTATGGATTTATGGACTTTTCATTTTCTGCATTTTTCTGATATAATAGCACATAATTGATTTTTACGGGGGATTTCATGCAGAAAACAAATATATGCCTTATTAATGATTCTTTTCCGCCTGCTATAGACGGAGTTTCCAATGCGGTACTGAATTATGCGGAGATTATTTCCGGATTATCCGCTAAAGCAACTGTTGTAACGCCGTATTATCCGGATGCAGATGATTCGGGCTATCCTTTTGAAGTGATCCGTTATCCCAGCGTTGATACTACCAGGCTTGTAGGCTACCGTGCAGGCATTCCGTTTAATCCGGCTATAATGAATAGACTTGAGAATTCTGAGTTCGATCTGATACACAGTCACTGTCCGATTACCTCTACCATGCTTGCGCGTGCACTTCGCGACAGAATTGACGTCCCTGTTGTTCTCACGTATCATACCAAGTTCGACATTGATATTGCCAATGCGATCCGAAGCAAAACCCTGCAGGAAGGAGCAACCAGACTTCTGGCGGAAAATATTTCTGCATGTGACGAAGTGTGGACTGTCAGCAACGGGGCAGGGGAGAATCTCCGTAAAATCGGGTATGAAGGGAAATATAGCGTGATGCCGAACGGGGTAGATTTTCCCCGTGGAAGACTGGATGAGGACAGAGTAGCTGAACTGACTTCCGGACCGGACCTGCCCGGAGGCGTGCCGGTTTTCCTGTTCGTCGGAAGAATGATGTGGTATAAAGGGATCCGGATCATACTGGATGCTATGGGAATGCTGAAGGCATCTGGGAAAGATTTCCGCATGGTGTTTATTGGTTCGGGTGCGGATAGGGAAGAAATAATGGCTTATTCAGCCGGACTTGGACTGGATGGAAAAGTCCTTTTTCAGGAAGCTGTTCATGACAGAGAACAGATCCGCGCCTGGTACTGCAGGGCAGATCTGTTCCTTTTCCCGTCAACATTTGATACAAATGGACTTGTCGTGAGGGAGGCAGCTGCATGCGCCTTGGCGAGTATCCTTGTAAAAGGCAGCTGTGCCGCTGAAGATGTGACCGATGGTATAAGCGGTTTTCTAATCGAAGAAAATGCACAGTCTCTGGCTGCCAGAATTATGGATCTGCTCACAGCACCGGAGACCATGAGGGTAGTCGGAGAGGGTGCACAGCATGATATCTACATATCCTGGGAAGAGTCCGTGAAGCATGCATACGAGAGATACGGGATAATTCTTGATGATTATCGGGCTGGGCGATATCCAAAGCATAACCGGATGACAGATGAATTCTTCCATGCTGTGGCCAAATCTCTTGATGCGGTTATACAAACAGAGAAAACTGCGCAGAAGATGAGAGTCATTATGACGGAAGAAAGAAAAAAAGCAATGGCAAGCGCCACTGCCGGAGTAAATGAGCTTGGTGCAAATATTGCGGGAAATGTAAAAAAAGCCAATGATTTTGCGGCAGATCTGTATCATATAACGGATCGGTTTAAATAAAATGGAATAAAATTACTAAAAGGCTGCCCAAATATACTCGGTTCTTTGATGTATTTGCGATCGCAAGTCATATTAGAAAATGCAGAAAAAACGGCGAATCATTGATGATCCGCCGTTTTTAGCTGAATTGAAATGATGATTATGCTTCGAGCTGCTCGATGATCTTGGAGTCAGCCGCGTTTCTACGGATGCTGGTAATTCCGTTCTTGCATCCACCTTTGGAAACATATCCTTCACCGGTAAGAATGGTTTCACCATTGCCGGCCTTCAGACGAAAACGGAACTCACCCTTCTTATCCTTGTAGATCTCAAACTTAGGATTCTTTTCTGTGACATATCCTTCCTTGGTCTGATCTTCGAGATTTGCTATCGGAGCATTCTTCTGAACACTTGCAATTCCGTTTCTGCAGGCATCAAGAGACGAATACTGCTCGCTTGTTCCGATAATCTCACCATTGGCGGCCTTCAAGTTGAACATTGGACCGTTTTTAGCCTGCTTGATAACAAATTTGCCCATAATATGGATCCTCCTTAACTGAAAATATGTGATTGTAAGTGAAATGAGATTAAAATTATAATAGCACACTGCATCTTTTTTTACAATAAAAAAAACGGTTCTCAGCCCCAAAATGCATAAAAACACACCGGGGAATACCCGGTGTGAATACGGAAAAACTATAGGGCTTACATAAGACTGCGATACAGAGCAGCGATCTCTTCTACGCTCGTGTCGCGCGGGTTGCCCGGGCAGCATGCGTCTGCAAAAGCACTCTCGGAAAGGAACTGCACATCTTCGTCCTTGACGATCTCTTTCAAATCGGCAGGAATGCCGACATCTGCACCGAGCTTCTTTACAGCAGCGATCGTTGCATTTGCTGCATCCTCATCATTCATGCTGTCGATATAGGGAACTTCCATGGCACGTCCGATTGCACGATAGCGTTCACCGGCAACCGACTTGTTGTATTCGAGACCGAGCGGCAGAAGAATGGCGCAAGCCACACCGTGAGGGGTATCATACAGCGCGCTCAGACCGTGGGCCATGGAATGAACGATACCGAGACCGACATTGGAGAATCCCATACCGGCGATATACTGTCCCAATGCCATCCCTTCACGGCCGTCAGCATCATTCTCAACTGCGGAGCGGAGATTCTTGGCAATCAGATGGATTGCTTCCAGGTGGAACATATCGGAAATAGTGCAGTGTCCTTTGGTGATATAACCTTCGATTGCGTGTGTCAGGGCATCCATTCCCGTAGCAGCAGTCAGCGGTTTCGGCATGGAATACATCATCTCAGGATCTACTACCGCGACTTCCGGAATATCATTTACATCTACGCAGACAAATTTGCGCTTCTTTTCAACGTCAGTGATAACATAGTTGATGGTGACTTCTGCAGCAGTTCCGGCCGTAGTAGGAACTGCAATCGTGAATACAGCGTGCTTTTTAGTGGGAGCAACACCTTCAAGAGAACGAACATCGGCAAACTCGGGATTGTTTATAATAATACCGATTGCTTTGGACGTGTCCATGACAGAACCGCCGCCGACGGCAATAATGCAGTCAGCATCGAATTCTTTGAAAGCCTTGACACCGTTCTGTACGTTTTCAATACTGGGATTCGGCTTGATATCCGTATAGAAAGTGTATGCGATACCGGCATTATCAAGGAGATCAGTGATCTTTTTGATTTCACCGGATTTTACTACATGACGGCCGGAAGCGATAAAAGCTCTTTTATAGCCGCGGTTATTCAGTTCCGTTACGATTTCTTTTACAGCGCCAACGCCGTGATAGGATACAGGGTTCAGAACGATTCTGTTTGCCATAATAGTGAGGTCCTTTCATATATAACAATTAATAAAACAGCCCATGCTGTTTTATTAATTTTATCATATTGAGGATATTTTTACAACAATGATAAGAAGGCAAAGCACCGTTTGTACCTTTTTTGACATAAAATGCATTTTTATGTTGTTTTTATTCAGAATTCGGTTTATACTTATGCCCAATCAGAAAAGGAGGTTTGGCTTGTGAACAACGGAAGAGAGAAATTTAGCAGCCGTCTGGGCTTTATCCTTATAAGTGCGGGCTGTGCAATAGGTTGTGGCAATGTCTGGAAGTTCCCGTGGATGACGGGGCAGTATGGCGGCGGAGGATTTGTTCTGGTATATCTTATGTGCCTGATCCTTCTGGGCCTTCCTGCGCTGACGATGGAATTTGCAATAGGAAGGGCAGCACAGGCCAGCCCGGTAAAAATGTACCAGAGACTGGAAAAACCGGGTCAGAAATGGCATATTCATGGATATCTGGCGCTTTTCGGAAATATCGCTTTGATGGCGTTCTATACAGTTGTTACCGGATGGATGATATATTACTTTGTTATGTTCCTTACCGGAAACAGTGCAGACATTGGCTTTGTTCAGATGATAACAAATGCAAAGGTCAATGTAATCTATCTTGCAGTAGCAGTTGTCCTCGGATTTCTTGTCCTGAGTTTTGACCTTCAGGGCGGTCTGGAAAAGGTGACTAAGGTCTTAATGTGCGGGCTCCTGGGGCTTATGGTGGTCCTCGCGGTACACAGCGCAACTCTTCCCGGAGCAAAGGAAGGACTGAAGTTCTATCTTGTACCGGATTTTTCCAAAATCAACGGAACGGTTATTGTCGGTGCAATGAATCAGGCCTTTTTCACACTGAGTATCGGAATAGGCGCTATGGCTATTTTCGGAAGCTATATCGGCAAAGAGCAGTCGCTTATGGGTGAATCGGTCAACGTTATCCTGCTGGATACATTCGTAGCAATCATGGCAGGCATGATTATGTTCCCGGCATGCTATACATATGGAATAGAAGTAAATTCGGGACCCTCACTGCTTTTTGATTCCATGGCAACTGTTTTCAACAATATGTCAGGCGGACGTGTTTGGGGTACATTGTTCTTCCTGTTTATGGTGTTTGCCTGCTTTTCCACGGAACTTGCAGTTTTTGAGAATATTCTCGCCTGCGTCCGTGAAATGACCGGCTGGAACCGTCCAAAAGGCTGTATCGTCTGCGGAATAGGCATTTTTCTCATTTCTCTTACCACGGCGCTCGGATACAGCAAATTC